>JBKPCB010000131.1:0-6904 GCA_046727155.1 Candidatus Methylomirabilota bacterium
GCTTGTAGCCCAACCGGAAGCGGAGAAACTCAGACGGCATATACGACAGGTAGGGCTGGACGGCCCATTCGCGCCCCGGATCAACCGGAAATTGGGTCCAGTCGTAACGGAAGCCGAGAGAGACGGTGCTGAGAGGCCCGAAGCGGAAGGGCTGCAGCTCTCCGTAGACGTACCAGCCATTCCGCTCCCGCGTCCGTGTCTGTTCGACGCCGACATCGGGATCGACGACATTGACCTGGCGGATGGCATAGAGGTACTCGCCGGCGACCGTGAATAGCGCGTGCTGCCAGCCGTCGGGCTTGTACTTGTATTTCGCGTCGAAGCCGATCAGCTGATTGTTGAGCTGCTCGGGCGTCTGGCCGTTGGCGATGGACGCGCCAAGCTGGAAGGCGCCCCATTCGTCCAGATCGAAGAACGTGCGAACGCGGCCGGTCACCAGGGGATATTTGAGGCTGCCGCGGCCGAAGGCCGTCTCGTTGTCGCCATTGAAGACGCCGCCCAGGAACTCGAGGAAGAAGGGGAGCGGCGGCACCCAGGTGGGCTCGAATCCCTTCTCTTTGAGGCCCTCCTCTCCCAGGAACCTGACGAGGACATTGGGTCGGTCGATGAAGGGCAGATCGTGCTCATGGATGACATTGGTGAGGCCGAAGCGATTGCGCATCTGGCCCATCTTGAGCTGGGTGCCCCAAGGCAGCGTCATCAGGTGGATCGTGGCCTCGGCAAGCTTCAAGGTGATGTCCTCGCCCCGGTTCTCTTCCCCCGCTTCTATCCGCACCTCCGCTCTCGCGTAGGGATCGATCTGGCCGAAGAGATTCAGCTCGACCTCGCGTGGGAAGAAGCGGTTCTCGCGGCCCGAGAAGGTGCCGCCGTTGGCCTTCTGGACATTGCGCTGCGTGAGGTTGCCGATGAAGTCGCCCGTCACTCCCATGTCGAAGAGCAGCTGGCCGGCGCCGCGGCGCTCGTAGAGCGCGAATGGCTCGCGCGGGCGAGCCAGGTCGAGCAGCGACGGCTGGCCAGCCGGCGCGGCCGGCGGCGCCTGAGCATAGGTCGGGGCCGGGGGCGTCGTCGGCTGAACGACGACAGGCGCGGCAGCCGGCGGCTGAGACTCGAGCCGCTGGATCCGCTCGGCCATGGCGTCCATCGACTTCTGGTACTGCTCCTTCATGGTCTCGAACTGGCGGCGCATCTCGTCGAGCTGACGGCGCAGGCCGTCGGCTTCTTGGGCCGGCGCCGGCACCGGCACGAGGGCGCCGGCGACGAGCAGACAAACTCCGAATACGGTGCGCATGGTGATCCTCCGTCGTGCGAAAGGAAGATGTGCGGCCGCGGCCGGGACAGCCGTCCCGACGGTGACCGGCTGCTAGGAAGACGGCGGAGTCGGGCTAGGCGAGGGGCGGAGCGCGGGGATCAGTGTGGCGGAGGGGAGTCGTGAAGCCTGAGCGATCAGCCGCGAAGAGCGCGGCGCCGGCGGCGAGAGGCAGCCAGATGGCGCCGGGAACGTGGGGCAGCGGCGCGTCTCCCGACACCGAATCGAGCGCCGCGAGGACGTGCTCTTCGTTATAGAAGCCGGCGCTGCTGGCCTTGTGGAGATCGAGCGGCTGACTGACCTCGACGGCGGCCAATCCCACTACGGCGGCGAGCAGGAGCGGCACGAAGATCGAACGGAGCAGGTGGCGCATCAGGGCGTTAGCCTACCACGACGCTATGGCTTCACGTAAGTAATGCCGTCGACCGTCACGATTCGATACGTGGGAACGCGATCATCGAATCCCGGCGGGGATTGGCCGGTGCGCGGGTCGAACTGGTAGCCGTGCCAGGGGCATTCGAGGTAGCCGTCGCGCACGCAGCCTTCGCCCAGCGGTCCATTCTGATGGGTGCAGACATTCGACAGCGCATAGAGCGTGCCCTCGAAGCGGACGATGGCGAGACGTTCGCCGCCGGCGGATGCCGTTGTCGCCTGACCCTCGGTCAGCCACGAGAAATCGCCGAGCGGGATGAGCCCTTCCGCCCGGGGCTGCCCCGCGCGGTCCTTCCGCATCTCCTTGAGCGCGGCCGCCACGTGAAGCGCCGCAACCGTGGTGACGACGGCGAAGAACGGCGCCGCGATCTTCTGCGAGATCGGGCCCGGGTCGGAGGCGAAGCGCGTGAGGGCGTGGATGACGAGCAGGCCGTAGGCGGCGTAGACGAGCATGTGGAGGCGCTTCCACGCGGGCGCGCCCCAGGCATGGAAGAAGTAATCCCACGAGGTTGCCGCCATCACCGTAAGGATGGCCAGCGCCGCCGCACCGAAGAGCGGGAAGGGGATGCCGAGGAAGCGCTCCTCGGGCAGTGCGATGAGCAGGTTGGACGGCTTCCACTTGGCGCCGTAGTGCATGACGAGCGTCGCGTGGCAAACGCCCAGCGCCCACGTGGTCACGCCCAGATGGCGCCGGTTGAAGATGAAGTGGGTGGCGGGACGCCAGAGCCGCGAGAGCGGGCCCAGGCTCAAGGTCGCGCTCAGGAACAGAAACGCAAGCGCCGCGCTCGCTTGGGTCAGGAAGACCGAGAGATCGGGGCCGCGGAAGAGGAAGCGGCCCCCGATGAACCAGACGAGGATGATCGCGGCCAGAACGGCGTCGAATTTCCACTTGGCCGTGAAGGTCATGGCTGGACGGTGAGGATGATGGTCACGGCCGCCGCCAGCACCAGGATCCAGACGAGCCAGATCCGCCGGTGAAGCCGCCGGAGAGGAGCGATCAGGACCGCTCCTCCCGCGCGATGGTCACGATCTCGAGATTGCTGGGGCCGGTGCCCTTGAGCGTGAACCTTACGGTGGCGCCGATATCGAGGCCCTGGTAGAGGCGCGGCTCGTGCACCTTGAAGCCCATGGTCATGGACGGCATGAGGCCGGGAACGGCCTCGTGGGTGAGGACGACTACGTTGAGATCGGTGAGCACGGCGCGCACCACTCCGCGCGCGGTCCACGTCCGCTCGGCGCCGGCCGTGGCGCCCTGCTCGCGAGCCGTCTCCAGCGCCCGCTCGAGCGCCGGGATCTCACGCCCCCACGCCAAATAGCCGAGCAGGACGCCGGCGCCGAGCGCCAGATTGAGCAGCAGTACCACCCGCCAGAGCTTCATGGTCGACCTCGCTCGTACGCTTCGCGGAATTCGGTGACGCTCGGGCGCGGGGGCTCCAGTCGCGGCGACGATGGCTCGCCTATACGCCGCCGCTCGCTCGGGCGGGCCTCGCGCGACCCCCCATCTCCCAGAGGGGGCTCGCGCCAGGGCAGTCGACTCGTCACGGCGCGCTCGGCCCGTCCTGCGCTTCGCACGGCGACACGGCTCGCCATACGCCGCTCCCGGGGCCCCCGCGCTCCGGGCCCCTCATGTCTCCGGTACCGTATTGGGCGAGAATCATCAGTGTACGTGCTCGTCGGGCGGCGCCGACGGCGCCTCCTTGTCGAGGATATGGATTTCGTCGAGCAGGAGCTTGAGGTCTCCCCAGCCCGCTTCACCCTGTTTGGGGATCCAGCGCGCCCGGATATAGCCCTGCCGGTCGATCAGGAACTCGACATGCTTGGGCGCCGGCGCCGGTCGACCGCCCGGACCGGTCTCGGCGGTGCGGCTGAAGAGCGCGTAGGCGTGAGCGATCTCGTCGGTGCCATCGGTGAGCACCGGGAAGAAGATGGGAGGCTTGCCGCCGAGCCGCTTCAGGATGCGGGCGCCACCATCCATGGGCACGGCCACGACCTCGGTGCCCGAGAACTGGAGGCTCTCGTAGGATTCGGCCAGCTGGGCCAGGCGCGCCCGCGACTCGGGCAGCGAGAAGAACACCAGCAGCACCATCCAGCGGTCGCGCAGCTCCTTCAGCGGCCGCGCCGGCGCCGGGCCCACGATGATGGAAAAGTCCGGCGCGGTCAGCCAGGGCCGATTGGGCTCGACCAGCGGACCGAGGGTGCGCGCCCGCTCCCCCGCCGACAGCGCGCGGAGGAAGTTGATGAGATCCCAGCGCTGTGTCTCGCTGAGCGTGCCGCCGAAGGCAGGCATGCCGGAGCGGGAGAAGCCATTCGTGAGCCACCAGAAGAGATCGCCGGCCGTATGGTGGAGCACGTGGGCGCCCGTGAGATCGGCAGGCGGTTTCGGCAGCCCCGCGCCCTCCGGTCCGTCGCCGCGGCCACCCGGCCCATGACAGCGCGCGCAGTTGGCGCGAAAGAGCGCGGCCCCCTCGTCCACCGAGGCGACCTGGTAGGGAACCGCGGGGCGGCGGTACGTCGTGGGATAGGCGTCCACCACCAGAGGGGGCAGCGCGACCCAGAGCCCGACCGCCAGCAACGCGGCGCCGGCGCCGGCGACCAGGCCGCGCCGCTGGCGGAGGAGGAGCCCGACCACGGCAGCCAGCAGCCCGAGCAGCGCGAGCTGGCTGCCGATCACCAGCCGCGCTTTCACTCCCGGCGTCGCGGCGGCGTCGGCGTAGGAGAAGCGGAAGCTGAACGGCCACCACGGCGATTCGTGCAGCCCCGGCGGCGTGAGCGAGAGCGCGCTCGTAACCGCCAGGATGAGAAACGCGAGCCCGGCCTCCCAGCCGAGGAAGCGCCCCAGTCGCGCCATGGCGGGCCGGCCGACGGTCGCGGCCTCGCCCGAGAGCGCGGGGAGCAGCGTCTGTCGGTTTACGCGCGCGAGTCCGAGCGCCGGCACGAGCAGCGCGACCTTGGCGATGAGCAGCCATCCGTAGCGCGTGCCGAGCAGACCGGGCACCGTGCCGACCTCGAACCAGGCATTGCCGAGCCCGGTCAGGACGATAAGCAGCATGGCCACGAGCGCGACCGAAGAAAAACGCCGGATCGCGAGAACGGCGTAGGGCCGCGCATCCGCTCCCGCTTCCACCGAAGCCGACCGCAGCAGCGCCGCCAGCGGGACCAGGGCGCCGAGCCAGACGCCGGCGGTCAGCAGGTGAAGCGCGTCCACCAGAGCCGGCAGAGGCGCCGACGACTGGACGGCGGCCGCGTGCCCGGCCCAAGCCGCGACCGCGGCCGCCGCCGCGCCGAGCAGCCAGCCTTCGACGCGGAACGCCGCCCAATCCGCCGTCGAGCGCGAGCGCTCGCTCAGCAGAACCAGCGCCGCCAGCAGCAGGAGCAGGGCGTGACGGACGAGCCATACCGTGCCGAACTGGGTCTGGAGCAGCAGCCGCAGCCACACGGCCGGCTCGAACGCGGCGCCGGCCCGCCCGGCCACATCGGCCGACTGGTAGGCGAGACTCGCCAGCCCCGCCAGCAGCACGAGGAGGACCAGGCGGCGCATCCACCAGAGCAATCGCGCCTCCCACCGCATCGCGGTGGCGTGGTCGCTGCGTCCGGCGAGCAGGCTCGCGCTGAAGATTCCGATGAGGAGGAGGCTGGTCGCCAGATGGAACCAGCGGATCGCCATGCCGACGGCCGTCATTCGGGCGGGGAGCTCCTCCGGATCAGCAGCATTACGATCACGACGAGGAGGAGCCCGGTAGCGAGCGCCAGAACGCCGGCCAGGACACCCACAATCATCGGACTCAGAGGGGCCGAGCGCAGCGGGCCCTCGTGATCCGCCCAGGCGGCGGTGGGGACCAGCGCGGCCAGCAGACCGGAGAGCCGCAGCCGCGCGCGTGACAGTCCCATGGCCGCGATCATTATAATAGGTCAGGAGCCATCGGATGCCCCGCCTTCGCGCCGTCTTCTTCGACGCCGGCAATACGCTGCTCCGGATGAACTATCCGGTGATCGCCGAGCATCTGGCCGGGCGCGGCCGATCGGTGAGCGTGGAGGATGTGGAGGAGGCGGAGCTCCGCGCCCGTGTGCGACTCGATCCCCATCTGGCGCCGGGCGCGTCCACCGAGAGCACGGGCACCGCCGGGCGCTACCTGCGGTTCCTGCTCGAGCACCTGGGCATTCGCGAAGAGGCGGAGATCGAGGACATCGCCCGCTGGCGGCGCGGCTACAATCTTCCCGTCGGCCTCTGGAACCGCGCCGACCCGGAGGCCCTCGGCGCGCTTCGCCGCGTGAAGGCGGCCGGACTGACCGCCGGGGTGATCTCCAACTCCAATGGCTCGGTGCGCGCGATCCTGGAGGAAACCGGGCTCGCGGAGCACCTCGATTTCGTCATCGATTCGGCCGTGGTGGGCATCGAAAAGCCGGACCCGCGGATCTTTCAGCTGGCCCTGCGTGAGGGAGCCGTGTCGCCCGGGGAAGCGGTATACGTGGGCGATCTCTACACTGTGGACGTGCTGGGCGCGCGCGGGGCGGGGCTCGACGGCGTGCTGCTCGATCCGCGCGGGTACTGGCGCCCCCGCGACTGCCGGCTGGCGCGTGGCCTCGACGAGGCCGTGGCCCTCGCGCTCGGCCCCTAGCCTCCCCTCACCCAACCCTGTCCCTCTTTGCTGGGTGGTCGACCGACGCTCTCCTGGCTCAACCGCTTCCGACGCCTGAAGATCCGCTACGAGCACCGGGCTGACATCCATCTGGCCTTCTTGCAGCTTGGCTGCGCCCTCATCTCCCTGCCGCGCACGGCCTCTGCCATACTAGGGACATGACGATCAAGAGATTGGACCACGTCAGCGTCGTCGTCGACGACCTTGCAGCTGCTATCGCTTTTTTCACCGTGCTCGGCATGACGCTCGAAGGCGAGATGCCGGTCGAGGGTCCGTGGGTGGACCGCGTCAACGGGCTCGAAAATGTTCAAGTCGACATCGTTATGATGCGGACCCCAGATGGGCACGGGCGGCTTGAGCTGACGAGGTTTCGCAATCCAAAACTGGCCGAGATCGAACCGGCGATCGCACCGCCGAACACGCTGGGCCTCCGGAGCGTCATGTTTACAGTCGAAAGCGTCGACGACACTGTCGCTCGCCTGCGCGCCAACGGCGCCGAACTCGTCGGCGAGGTGGCCCAGTACGAGGA
>JBKPCB010000132.1:0-27388 GCA_046727155.1 Candidatus Methylomirabilota bacterium
ATTCGGCGGCGTCGATCACACCCCGCTCGAGGGCGGCGTAGATCTCGGCGGCCGGGGTGAGGACCGCCGTGCCGCCCGCTTTGACATAGACCTTGCCGCCTTGGCCCGTGCCAATGCGCATCTTGAGCCCCTTGTAGTCGCTGATCGTACTGATCTTCTTCCTGAACCATCCCGCCATCTGCGGAGCCGCCGCCGAGCCAGGGCGCGGGACGAGGTTGAAGGCGCCGTACGCCTCCTCCATGAGCTTGAGCCCGTCGCCCTGGTAGTACCAGGCGGCCATGCCCTCGGGATTCATGCCGAACGGGACGGTGCCGAACCACTCGAACGCGGGCTCCTTCGCGGTCCAGTAGGGCGGCGTGGCCATGAACGCCTCGATCTTGCCCTGCGAGGTGGCGTCGAAGCACTCGAACGGCTGCATGATCTGGCCGCCCGGGAAGACCTCGATCCGGAAGCGCCCGCCGCTCACCTCCTCGACGACTTTCCCCAGCCGCTGGGCCGCACCCTGAAGCACGTCGAGCGCCGGAGTCCAGGTCGTGGACATCCGCCACTGGACCTTGGGCTGGGCGATGACATTGGGGGCGTCGACGATGGCGGCCGCGGCGGCCGCCGCCAACATGCCGCCCGCCTTCGCGATGAACCTGCGCCGTCCGGGCATTACGCCGCTCTCCTCACTTGGTCGGCGAAGTACGACACTGTGGCCGGGAGATGATGTCCTGGAGGGAGGTTGGCGCGCACGGGACGCTGGCCCCGTTTACTCACTTGAATTGACCGGTCCGCTGATGCTGAGTCCCTATCGCGGCACCTCGCCAGTGAGGTGGGATTCGTGACCTGCGCCCCCGCCGATCAGGGACTCGTCGGTCGGGTCCGCTGAGTATATGCGGCGCGGCCGCAGGGGTCAACCGAAGACCCGGGACGATCTATCCCCTGAACGGGCTATAATCGGCCGGGAGGGCAATGCCATGCAGATTCGCCTGACGCCGGACCTGGAAGAACGCGCGCGCTCGGCCCGGGCGCCGATGTCGGTGGACGAGTTCCTCGCCCGGTTTCCGGAGGTGCCCGGCGATCTGCGCGACGAGCCCGTGCTCCAGCAATACGCTCGGGCCTTCGGCCCCCTCCTGCGAGTGGCCCAGAAGCCCACGCCCTGCATGCGTGACGGGGGCGATGCCCAGCACGTGTTCTATACGCGGCTGGTGAACGATCTGGCGATCTACGGCATCGGCCTCGCCAAGCGCGATCGGACTCTGGCGCGCCTCTCGGCTCTGCTCGAGCAGCACCGGAAGCAGCCCGCGACCTTCGCGTGCACCCTCGTGCCGCGGAGGGCGCCGGGGACGCCTCGCTCGGGCTGCGCCTAGTTCCTCGATCAGCTCCTCGATGCGGGACATATTCTTCGTCTCGCTGCTCGTGGACGGGGTGCTGGCGGGCGCGATCTACGCGCTGGTCGCGCTCGCGTTCGTCATCGTCTACAAGGCCTCCCGCATGATCAACTTCGCCCTGGGCGAATGGGCGATGCTCGGCTCGCGCCTCGTTGCTACCGGGCTGCACGCGCTGGGATTGGGGCTGGCCGGCGCCCTCGGCGCCGCGTGCGCGGGAATGGTCGTCGTGGCCCTCGTCTTCAACCGAGTGGTCGTTCGCCGATTGGTCGGCCGGCCGTTGATCTCGCTGATCATGGTCACGCTGGGCCTCGGGGCCCTGATGCGGGGCGCGGCCGGCATGCTGTTCTCCGGAATTCCCGGCGCGATTCCGCTCCCCATCCCGCCCGATCCGCTCACGCTGTGGGGCGCGCCCGTCTCGGCCGAGAAGCTGCTGGCGGCGGCCACCGCCGCGGTGTGCATCGCCGTCGTGAGCGGCTTCTTTCAGTGGAGCCGGACCGGGGTGGCGCTGCGGGCCCTCGCGGACGACCAGCAGGCGGCGATGGCGGTGGGCATCGACGTCCACCGCCACTTCTCGATCACGTGGGCGATGGTGGGGGCGATCTCCGTCCTCGCGGGCACGCTGTGGACATTCGTGACCGGCGGCGGATTCGGCATGGTGGTCGTCGGGCTCAAGGTGTTTCCCATCGTGATCATCGGCGGCCTCGACAGCATTCCCGGCGTCGTCGTCGGCGCCGTCGTCGTGGGCGTGCTGGAGAGCCTGGCGGCGGGCTACCTCGATCCCCTCCTGGGCGGTGGATTCAGCAATATCGCCTCCTACCTCGTGCTCATCGCGGTGCTGTTCGCGCGGCCCTACGGGATGTTTGGCAGGCCTGCGGTCGAGCGGGTGTAAACTGGAGGCCGGCCGCATGAAGACGCTGGCAATTCTCGTAGGCGGGGGTCCCGCCCCCGGGATCAACGCCGTGATTGCCGCGGCCTCCATCGAGGCGCGCAATCGTGGCCTGCGGGCCATCGGGTGCTTCGACGGCTTCCGCTGGCTGGCCGATGGCGACGCCGAGCACGTGGTCGAGCTCGACATCACCGACGTCTCCCGCATTCACTTCGAAGGCGGCTCGGTCCTTCGCACCTCACGGGTCAACCCCACGCGGACGCCCGACGGGATCCGCCGCGTGGCAGACGCGCTCCGGCGCCTGCGCGTCGATCACCTGATCACCATCGGCGGCGACGACACCGCCTTCGCCGCCTCGCGCCTGGCCGACGCGCTGAGCGGGCTGACGGTCGCGCATGTGCCGAAGACCATCGACAACGACCTGCCCCTGCCGAGCGAGATCGTGACGTTCGGCTTCACCACAGCCTGCAACCTCGGGAAAGACCTGGTGCGCAACCTCATGCAGGATGCCGCCACGATGGAGCGATGGTTCTTCGTTACCGTCATGGGGCGGCACGCGGGCCATCTTGCCCTCGGCATCGGGGGCTCCGCGGGCGCCACGCTCACCATCATCCCCGAGGAGTTCTCCCAGCCCCACATCAGCGTCGATCACGTCGCCGACGTCCTCGAGGGCGCCATCATCAAACGCCGCGCGCAAGGCCGTGTGCATGGCGTGGCGATTCTCTCCGAAGGGATCAGCGAGAAGCTCGCCCCCGAGACGTTCGGGCCGGTGGAGCTGGACGCCTACGGCAATGTGCGGCTGGCCGAGGTCGATCTCGGTCGGCTCCTCAAGGAGCGGGTGACGGAGAGGCTGCGTGCCCGGGGCGTGGATGTGACCGTGGTCGCGAAGGATCTCGGCTACGAGCTGCGGTGCGCGCCGCCGGGCGCGCACGACATCCAGTACTGCCGGAGCCTCGGGTACTGGGCCACGCGCTTTCTCCTCGAAGGTGGCAGCAATGCCATGGTGACCATTCAGGCCGGGCGGCTGGTGCCCGTTCCCTTCGACCAGATGCTCGACCCGACTACCGGGAAGATCCGGGTGCGCTATGTCGACGTGAAGTCCGAGGCCTACGAAACGATGTACGCGTACATGATCCGGCTCAAGCCCGAGGACTTCAGCGATGCGGAGACGGTTGCATCGCTCGCGAAAGCGGGGCATTTGACCGAGCCGGAGTTTCTCAACCGCTTCAAATCGCTAATCGCCGCGGGCTAGTCATCCTCTCCCTGCTCCCCCTCACCCTGCCCTCTCCCCCAGAGGGGGGGCAGGGTGAGGGGGCTACCAGGGCTGCGCGGTACTTCAGAATGGTCTAGAACCTCGACGCGGCCAGCGTCACGTCCGCACCCGCCCAGGCCCGCCGGAAACGCCCCTCCACGGCGGCCGCCTCTTTGCTCTTCCCCTGCGCGCGGAGTGCCTGCGCGAGCCCGAACAGGGCCCAGCCGTTCTCAGGGAATCGGCGGAGGTCCTGGCGATAGACCTGCTCGGCCTCCGTGTACTGACCCGCCTTCAAGAGCGCGGCGCCGAGCGAGTGCCGAATCGGGTAGTACCACTTCGGCGGCTCGAAGTAGAGTCCCGCGTCCTCGATGGCGACTGCCTCACGGAATTGACTGATGCCGGCATTGACGTCGCCGCGGCGGGTCGCGATCTCGCCGCGCAGCGCGCGCACCGCAATGGAGAGCGCGGTCTTCGAGTCGGCGCCCGCGGGCGTGGCGTCGTTGATCGCCGTCACCGTGTCGAGCGCGGCCTGCGCGTCCGCCCACTGTCCTTTCGCGGCGTACGCGACGCCGCGTGCGTAATGCGCCATCGCGTACGGGAAACGGATGTCCGACGGCGGAAGCGGTTCGGCGAGCACCTCGTCCCATCTTCCGAACGTCGTTAGCGTCAGCGCGTGGTACGGCAGCATCTCCTGGAGCATCCCGACCTGACGTGCGGCGTCGAGGTTCACCTTGGACGTGAGCGTGCGCGACGCCTCGGTCGCCATGGCGCTGCGACCAGCCATCGTGGCGGCGAAGGCGAGGAAGTGAATGTTGTGCGGGTAGTACGCGAGCGGATAGACGCCCATCGGCTGCTGGCCTTCGATGAACGTCTCGTCGGTGTGGATGGCGTGCTGGTTGGCCTTCACGGCGTCGTTCCAGCGTCCGACGCGGATGTAGATGTGCGCGGGCATGTGGACCAGATGTCCTGCGCCCGGCATGAGCCGCGCGAGCCGCTCGGCGCACGGCACCGCGGCCTGCGGGTTCACCGCTTCGACGGCATGGATGTAATAGTGGCACGCGCCGGGGTGGTTCGGGTTGCGGGAAATGACTTTCCGAAGCTGGCGCAGGATTTCATCCGTGCCGGGGTATGGCGTGCCATCCGGTCGCCAGTAGTTCCACGGGCGGAGGTCCATCAGCGACTCGGCGTACAGCGTCGCGGCGTCGAGATCGTCCGGGTAGGTGCTCGCGAGGGTTCCCATGGCGCGCGAGTAGAGCATGTCGAGTTGCGTCCGATCGGCCGGCGGGACCTCCACGTAGCGCTGCGCGACCGCTTCGATGTACGCGCGCTCGGGCGCCGTGGCGTGGGACATCAGCGAACGCGCTCGCTGCGCCGCGGCGTACGCGGCAACGCCGCTCGCGGCGTCCATGGGCGCGTTGACGTGCGGACCGTAGGCGAGGGCGATCCCCCAGTAGCACATGGCGCACGTGGGATCGAGCTCGGCGGCGCGCTGGAACGCGCGGATCGCTTCCGCGTGATTGAACCCATAGACGAGTCGCAGGCCCTGGTCGAAGTAACGCTGGGCGGCCGGGACTTTAGTGGAGATGGCCTTGTGGTGGGAGCCGAGGTTGGTGTAGAGGGGTACCGCGTCGGAGGGGCTCGTCGACTGCGCGCGCGCGATCGTCGGCCCGATGCCCGAGCTGGGAGCCACACACGTAAGCAGCACAGCGGTGAACATGATGATGCGAGGGAACGTCACGGGCTGCCTCCTCTTTTCTCGGCGGCAGAACGCCTTTTACTCAACGGCAGTGAGCCGGGACCCAATATGGACCGATTACCGCCCCCGTGACGGCGTCCACCGAGCGGACCGTCCCGTCGGTCAGCTCGTTCAAAGCGCTCCTCCTGACTTCCGGGCCGTATCATACAATGGCCCGAGGCGTGCGACATTGCGGATAACATTCCCCCAGGAGGGATCGTCATGACCAGCGACAATCTCGGCCCCATCGCGGAGCGGCTCAAGGGGACCTTCTCGGATCTCATCGGCGTCGAGATCGTCGAGGCCGGTCCCGAGCGCGTGGTGGCCCAGCTCGCCATCCGGGACGAGCTCCGGACGGTGGGAGGCGCGCTGCACGGCGGGGCCCTGATGGCTTTCGCCGATACCATCGGCGCCGTCGCCACGGTGCTCAACCTGCCCGCGGGCGCCGGCACGACCACGCTCGAGTCCAAGACCAACTTCTTCGCCGCCGGCCGCTCGGGCACGGTACGCGCCGAGTGCACCCCGCTCCATCGCGGCAAGCGGACCCAGGTCTGGCAGACGCGGGTGACGGACGAGTCGGGCCGGCTGCTGTCGCTGACCACCCAGACGCAGATGGTGCTGGCGTGAAGGTCGCCTTCGCCGGGGCCTTCTCCTGCCGGCTCGCGGGTCAGGTGCGGGCGCGCGTGCAGGTGCCCTCCGACTTCATCCTGGCCGACGAAAGCGCGATCGCCACGATGCTTTCCGACGTGGACGTGCTGGTCACTCTCGCCTTCAACCGCGAGATGGCCGACGCGGCCAAGCGGCTCAAGCTGGTGCAGGTGCCCGGCGCCGGACTCGACCGCATCGACCGGTCCGCGCTCCCGGCGAGGACGGCGCTGGCGAATGCCTATGGCCATGAGATCGGCATCGCAGAGTACGTGATCGGCGCCATGCTGGCCTTGAGCCGCCGCTTCTGCCGCCTGGACGCGGCGCTGCGGCAGGGCAGGTGGGAGAGCTCGTGGGCCGTGGGCGTCGAGCCGCCGCCGCTTTCGCCGGAGCTCGCCGGCAAGACGCTCGGCATCCTTGGCTATGGCCGGATCGGGCAGTGCCTGGCCCGCCGCGCGCGGGCCTTCGACATGACCGTGTGTGCCATCCGCCGCGATCCGTCGCGATCCGTCGCCCGCGACGAAGGGCTTGCCTTCCTCGGCGGGCCTGAGCGCCTGGACGAGGTGCTGAAGCAGGCCGATTACCTGGCGATCACCCTCACGCTCACCGCTTCCACCCGCGGCCTCCTCGGCGCGCGGGAGCTGGGACTGATGAAGCCCACCGCCTTTCTCATCAATGTGGCGCGCGCCGAGCTCGTCGACGAGGCGGCGCTCTACGAGGCGCTGAGCCGGCGGGCGATAGCCGGCGCCGCGCTCGACGTCTGGTATCGCTATCCCACTGCCGCCGGGCCAATGCTTCCCGCTCAGCAGCCCTTCCACGAATTGCCCAATGTGCTCATGACGCCCCATATGTCCGGCTGGACGGAGGGCATGATGGAGGCGCGGGCGAAAGTCATCGCGGAGAATATCCATCGGATCGCGCGCGGGGAATCTCCGGCGAATCTGATTCCTTAGGCCCTCACCCCTCACCCTGGCCCTCTCCCCCGAGGCAGGGGAGAGGGAAACTCATGCGCTTGCCCTTCTTCTACGGCTGGATCATCGTGGCCGTGGCCTTCGTCACTATGGGCGTGGGCGTCAATGCGCGCACCGCCTTCTCTCTCCTCTTCCCGCCCATCCTCGACGAGTTCGGCTGGGAGCGCGGCGTGACTGCCGGCGCCTTCTCCTTCGGCTTTCTCGTCTCGGCGGTCTTGACTCCCAGCCTCGGCCGGCTCATGGACCGCCGCGGGCCGCGCGTGGTGATGGAGCTGGGCGTGGCGCTCGTGGCGGCGGGCCTGATGCTGGCCACGCTGGTGCGCCAGCCCTGGCATCTCTACGTCACGCTGGGCGTGCTGGTCGGCGGCGGCAGCATTTGCCTCTCGTACACCGGCCAGTCACTCTTCCTTCCCAATTGGTTCGTGCGGCGGCGGGGGCTGGCCATGAGCCTGGCCTTCTCCGGCGTGGGCGTGGGATCCATCATCCTGCTGCCCTGGCTGCAGCACCTGATCGGGCGCAGCGGCTGGCGCGCCGCCTGCTGGGCCATGGGCATTCTGGTGCTGGTGCTGCTGGCGCCGCTCAATCTCCTGCTCAGGCGCCGGCCCGAGGACATGGGGCTCGAGCCCGACGGCGCCGCCACCTCGCGCGACGCCGTCGCGGGCGGTCAGGCCGCGAATGTCGTGGATCCAGTCTGGGCCGCGGTGGACTGGACGCTCGGGCGGGCCATTCGCACGACGCGATTCTGGTGGATCACGCTCGGCTATTTCGGCGGGCTCTTCTCCTGGTACGCCGTGCAGGTGCACCAGACGAAGTACCTGGTCGAGATCGGCTTCAGCCCGAGCTATGCCGCTTGGGCGCTGGGTTTCGTGAGCCTGGTCGCCATTCCCGGCCAGATCGCCCTCGGCCATCTCTCTGACCGGATCGGCCGCGAGTGGGTGTGGACCGCGGGCAGCCTGGGCTTCGTCGTCTGTTACCTGGCGCTGCTTCTGATGCGGCAGTCGCCGACGCCGGCGCTGCTCTATCTCATGGTGGTCTCGCAGGGCGCGCTCGGCTACGGCCTCACCTCGGTGATCGGCGCGATTCCGGCCGAGATCTTCCAGGGCCGGCATTACGGCACCATCTTCGGCACGCTGATGCTGGCGGCCATCGCGGGCGGCGCCGTCGGGCCATGGCTCACCGGCGCGATTCACGACGCCACCGGCAGCTATAATCTGGCCTTCTGGCTCGCCATCGGCTGCAGCACGCTCTCGGCCGGCACGATCTGGCTTGCCGCCCCTCGCAAAGTGCGGGCCGTCGCCGGGCGCATCCATCGGTTAGAATAGGTCGCCATGAGAGAGAAGAGGGTCGCGGTGATCGGCGCCACGGGATTGGCGGGCCAGCAATTCCTGGCCGCGCTGGCCGGCCATCCCTATTTCGAAGTCGCCGCCCTGGCCGCGTCCGAGCGCTCGGCCGGCAAGTCCTACGCTGACGCCCTCACCGACGTCTCGGGCGCTTTCCGCTGGTACTGCGCAGAGCCGCTGGATCCGGCCGTTGCCGGCCTCCGGATGGAGGATGCCTCCAGGTTCGACGCCAGCCGGGTGGACCTGGTCTTCACGGCCGTGGAATCGGACGCGGCCAAGGAGCTCGAGCCCCGGTACGCCAGGACCACGCCCGTGGTGTCCACGGCTTCGGCTTTCCGCTACGAAGCCGACGTGCCCATCTTCATCCCCGGCGTGAACCTGGATCACGACAAGCTCATCCCCGTTCAAAAGAAGAACCGAGGCTGGAAAGGCTTCGTCACCCCCGTGCCCAATTGCACCGCCATGGGATTGGCTATGACCTTGAAGCCCATCCAGGACGCCTTCGGCATCCTGCACGTCATCATGACCTCACTGCAGGCCTGCTCGGGAGCAGGACGGTCACCGGGCGTGATGGGGCTGGACGTCATCGACAATGTGATTCCCTATATCCCGAAGGAAGAGGAAAAGGTCGAGACTGAAACACAGAAGATCCTCGGGACGATAGCGGGGGAGACGGTTACCCCGGCCGCGTTCCCGGTCTCGGCCACCTGCACGCGGGTGCCGGTGCTGGAGGCGCATACCGAGGCGGTGTACGTGTCATTGAGGAAGCGCGCCAGCGTGGACAAGGTGAAGAGCGCCTTCCGGAGCTATGGCAAGGAATTCGTGGGCCTCAAGCTGCCATCCTGCCCGCCCCGGCTCATCGACGTCAGCGACGATCCCTTCCGCCCCCAGCCGCGGCTCGACCGCGACCGCGAGGGTGGGATGCTGACCTCCGTGGGCCGCGTCCGCGCCGACCATGCGCTGGCGAACGGCATCAAGTACATGCTGGTGTCGCACAATACCAAGATGGGCGCCGCCAAGGGCGCGATCCTGGTCGCGGAATACCTGGCGCACCAGGGCCACATCTGAAGGCGTGGCCCTCCCTGACCGGCGGGATCTAGGCCAGGACGACCGTCTTCCCCTGCGAAGCCAGCCAGGCGCAGACTTTGGCCCAGGCCTGGGGCTCGCGCCGCTGCCAGGCCTCCACGGCCCGGGCCGGCACCACGATATAGGGCTGCTCGTCGCGCGAGGCGGCCTCCACCAGGCGCGCCAGGTCGGTACGCGACGCCCGAACCTCAGTCAGGAGCTCTGTTCTCATCATGGCGGGCCTCCTTTGCCGCTCAGCTTGGGCCCGTGGTATTGCGCGAGTATGACGCGAAGGTAAACATCGAGTGAACCCGCTGTCTCGTCCCACGCCGGATTGGCGATCCTTGACCCTTCAGGGAGTCTCCGGCTAAGGTCGGCGCACGTGTCGCACGAACGAAGCCGGCCCGGCTCCCGAATTGGAGGCTCCCCCGGCATGAAGTGTCCCCGATGCCAGCAGGACAACCCGACCCACGCCCGGTTCTGCCTCGGCTGCGGAGCCCGCCTCGCGCTCTCCTGCAGTTCCTGCGACGCGGAATTACCCGAGGGCGCCCGCTTCTGCCTCCAGTGTGGTCAAGCCGTAGCCGCTGGCACCGGGGCCCCGGTTCGTTCGCCCGCCCCGGAGACTTACACGCCCAAGCACCTCGCCGAGAAAATCCTCACCTCCAAGAGCGCCCTCGAAGGCGAGCGCAAGCAGGTCACGGTATTGTTCGCGGACCTCAAGGGCTCGATGGAGTTGCTGGCCGACCGTGACCCTGAGGACGCGCGCAAGATTCTCGACCCCGTCCTCGAACACATGATGGAGGCGGTGCATCGGTACGAAGGCACGGTGAACCAGGTGATGGGTGACGGAATCATGGCGCTCTTCGGGGCGCCGCTCGCTCACGAGGATCATGCCGTGCGCGCCTGCTATGCGGCGCTGCGTATGCAGGAGATGGTGAAGCGATACGCGGAGGACGCGCGCCGCGCTCACGGCGTGAACGTGCAGGTCCGGGTCGGGCTCAATTCGGGCGAGGTCGTCGTGCGCGCCATCGGCAGCGATCTCCACATGGACTACACGGCCGTCGGCCAGACGACACATCTGGCGGCGCGGATGGAGCAGTTAGCGATCCCAGGCACCATTCTCCTGACGCCATCGACGCTGGAGCACGTGGAAGGCTACGTCGCCGTGAAGTCGCTCGGCCCCGTGCCGGTGAAGGGCCTTGCGGACGCGCTAGACGTCTACGAGCTGACAGGGGTGGGTCCAGCGCGGACCCGTCTGCAGGCGGCCGCCCGGCGGGGGCTGACGCGGTTCGTGGGCCGCGACGCGGAGATCGAGAGCCTCCGTCAAGCCCTGGAGAAAGCCCGCGCCGGCCATGGCCAGGTAGTGGCGGTAGTGGGTGAGCCCGGCGTGGGCAAGTCCCGCCTCTTCTGGGAGTTCATCCGTTCCCATCGGACCCAGGGGTGGCTCGTTCTCGAAAGCCGTTCGGCCTCCTACGGCAAAGCCACCCCGTACCTGCCGGTGATTGACCTCGTCAAGGCGTACTGCCAGATCGAACCGCAGGACGATCGGCGGAAGATGCAGGAGAAGCTCACGGGGAAGCTCCTGACCGTGGATCGGGTCCTGGAACCCATAGTGCCCGCTCTCCTCACCCTCCTGGACGTGCCGATTGAGGACCCCCAGTGGCGGGCCCTCCATCCCCTTGAGCGCCGCCGACGGACGCTGGAGGCCGTCAAGCGCCTGCTGCTTCGGGAGAGCCAGGTCCAGCCCTTGCTCCTGGTCTTCGAGGACCTCCATTGGATCGACTCCGAAACCGAGGCGTGCCTGGACAGCCTCGTCGAGAGCCTGCCCACCGCCAGGCTTCTCCTGCTCGTCAACTATCGCCCCGAGCACCAGCACGGCTGGGGGAGCAAGACCTACTACACCCAACTCCGGCTTGACCCCTTGCGCTCCGAGAGCGCCGAGGACCTCCTCCAGGCCCTCCTGGGTGCCGACGGCGCGCTCCAGCCGCTCAAGCAGTTTCTGATCGAGCGGACCGAGGGCAATCCCTTCTTCCTGGAGGAGAGCGTGCGGACCCTGGTGGAGACCCAGGCCCTGGTCGGCGAACGCGGAGCCCATCGCCTGGCGAAAGCTCTCGGGACGATTCAGGTCCCGGCCACCGTTCAAGCCATCCTGGCAGCGCGGATCGACCGGCTCCCGCCCGAGGACAAGCGGCTTCTCCAGTCTGCAGCGGTCATCGGGCACGAGGTGCCGTTGGCGCTGCTCCAGGCCATCGCGGAGGAGGACGATGAGCAGCTCCGTCGCGGGCTCGCTCGTCTGCAAGCAGCAGAATTCCTCTACGAGACGACTCTCTTTCCCGATCCCGAGTACACCTTCAGGCACGCGTTGACGCTGGACGTCGCCTACCAGAGCCTGCTGCGCGAGCGCCGCTGCGCCCTGCACGAGCGGGTGCTGCACGCCCTCGAGCGGCAGTGGGCAGGCCGGGAAGGGGAGAAGATGGAATTGCTTGCGCACCACGCGGGGCGGGCGGAGCTGTGGGACCGGGCTGCCCGGTACCTCTACCAGGCTGGTGAAAAAGCGTTCGCCCAGGCTCGATACCAGGCCTGCGCCACTTCCTGCCAGGCGGCGATTGAGGCCCTCGATCGGCTCGGTGACGCCGCGGATCTCACCCTCAAGCTCGATGCCTATCTCGAGCTATGGTCCGCGCGGTCCACCACCGGTCAGTTCGATGGGCTCCGCGAGGTGGGCGAGAAGGCCGAGGCGCTGGCCCGCGCCCTCGACGACGGACCGCGACTCGCCCAGGTCCAGCTGCGACAGGCCCAGGCCGTCGTTCTCAACGACGTGATTCCCGGGATATTACAGTCGGCCGTCGAAAAGGCGCGCGAAGCGTTCGAGCGTGCAGACCCCCGCGACCTGAGGACACGAAGCTACGCGCGGTTCATCATGGGGCATGCCTGCCGGGATCTCGGACGCGTCTCGGAGGCGCTGCGGGAGTTCGGTGCGGGTCTCGCGCTGTTCGACCAGGTGGATCGGCACGGTGAGGAGCCCGGCCTCGTGATCCCGATCTATGTGAGCCTCAGCGCTTGGCGCTCGGAGACTTACGCGGCCTTGGGCGACTTTCAGCAGGCCTTCGGGTCGGCAAGAGAAGCCCTGCGGGTGGCGACTGACATCCAGCACCCCACCGGTCTCGCCGTCGCCAACCGCTACCTCGGCTACGTCCACAGCCTCCGCGGCCAGATGGAGACCGCGTTGCCGTTCCTCGAGCGCGCGCTCGCGATCGCGAGAGAGCACGAGCTGTTTCAGGCGAACATTTTCACCTCTGTCCATCTCGCCTACGCCCTCGTGCTCCTCGGTGAGCGCGAGCGGGGCCTGGAGTGTCTCGCACGGACGCTCGAGAGATCGACCGGAGTTCTCACGCCGCGGTGGTATCACTACGGAACGGTGACAGCAAGCACCTACCTCGCGGCCGGCTGCCCCGAGGAGGCCCGCACCGAGATCCGGCTAGGGTTGGCTGCGGCGACCGAGCGGAACGCGTGGGGCTACCGATCCACATGGCTGCGCCTGGAGGCTGAGCTTCTCGCTCTGGGCGACTCGGCCGGCGCGCGGGAGCGCCTGGAGGAAGCTCTCGCGCTGGCGGCGGAGCTGGGGATGCGCCCCGAAGTCGCCCACTGCCACCTCGGGCTCGCCAAGCTCTACCGGAACACCGGCAACCGCGAGCAGGCGACGAAGCACTTCAGCACCGCGGCGACCATGTACCGCGAGATGGACATGCAGTTCTGGCTGGAGCAGGCAAAGGCCGAAGCGGACTGACCTTCCCCGTCCGTCCATGAGGCTTAAAAGGTAAACATCGAATGAACCCTCACACGGCGAGGTAACCATGATCGCGATCTGGGTGAAGGCACGCATCAAGCCGGCGCAGCGGCAGCGGTTTCTCGAGGCCATCGAGGTCGACGCGCTCGCCTCCGAGCGCGACGAGCCCGGCTGCCACCGCTTCAACGTGCTGCAGGACGAGCAGGACCCGAACGTCTACTACTTCTACGAGGTCTACAAGGATCAGGCCGCGCTCGAAGCGCATCGCGCCATGCCGCACTACGCCGTGTGGCGCGCGGCGGCCGACACGCTCGATGGGCCAACCGAGGCGACGCGCTGCAAGACCGTTTTCCCATCGGCCGCCGCCTACTGGAGCTGACCGCAACGCTGTTCGGTCTCCGACGTCCGGACCGTGACGTCTGATCCGTGACGGTCACGTTTCTTGTTTCCGAGGCTGACCATTTTCGGCAAACAGCCTTCAGCACGTGCGCGATAAGCTCGTGACTTTTCGACTCTCTGACGCTGGCCTGCCGCTTGCTGATTATTACCTGCCACGCTATGCCTCCCTTGACGGACGGTCCCGCTCGGATTCTGGTCGTCGACGACGATCCGTTCGTCAGGCGGCTGATCGACGACGCGCTGACATCGCAAGGGTACGAGGTCGATACGGCCGTGAACGGACGTGAAGGGCTCGAGAGGATCATCGCGCAGCCCTACGATCTCATCATGAGCGACCTGCGAATGCCGGAGCTCGACGGCATCGGGCTCTACCGCGAGGTCGAACGCCGACGCCCGGAGCTGGTCGCACGGATCGTCTTCGTGAGCGGCACCACCGAGTTACCCGAGTACACGCTGTTTCTCCGGCACAACAGCGTCCCCGTGCTCAGCAAGCCCTTTCGCGTCGAAATACTGTTCCGATTCGTCGCGCAGTGCCTGCAAGTCCTCGGCTAGAGCTCGACGATCCCGTCGGCGACGCGGCTGAGGCGCTCCAGCACGAGCGGGTCATGGCCGGGCAGCACCAGCGCCTCGTCACTCGCCAGCTCCCGGATGCGGTTGAAGGCGCCGTACACTCCCGGCAGGTCGTGCAGCGTGTTGAAGGGGATGCGCTCCGCGAAGTTGCGGTAATAATGTGAGGCATCCGACGCGACCACGGCCTGCCCCTTCGCGTGCGCCACGGTGACGATCTGCATGCCGGCCGTGTGGCCGCCTACCTTGTGCACGCTGATGCCGGGCACAATCTCGCGCGCGCCGTCGACGAACACCAGCCGCCGCTCGTAGTTCAGCCGCACGAGCGCGCAGATGTCGTCCGCCTCGATCGAGTGGCGGAAGGCGGGCAGGGAGGCGTGGCGGCCCGTGTAGAAGGCCATCTCGGCGTCCTGCACGTAGAAGGTCGCGCGGGGGAAGAGCGCGTAGTTGCCGACATGATCGTAGTGGAAGTGGCTGAGGATGACGTGCTCGACCTGGTCGCAGTCGACCCCGATCTCGGCCAGGCCCTTGGCCGGGCTGCGGAGGAACTGCCGGCCCCGCCGGTTGCCCACGGGCTCGGTAAAGCCCAGGTCCACGACAACCGTATGACTGCCATTCGTGAGCGCCCAGACGAAGTAGTCCATGGTCATGGGCGAGGCATGGTAATCGCCATAGAAGGCCTCGGATGAGGTGCACTTCCGGTGGGCATAGCGGACGGCGTAGATCCGGTAGGGCGCGATGGGCATGGCGCAGTCTCCTTTCCCGTGCGAGGATTCTACGGCGTTTGGCCCGACGAAAACAGGACACTGTCGTGCGAGCCGCAGGACGTCGCAGGGCTGGGGCCCCGCCGTCCGAGGCGAGCAATATTAAGGAGGCCCTATGAGCATACCCGTCTCACCAGCCCGCAACGAAGTCCGCTCGGTAGTCCCGCGGCTCATCGAGCTCACGGAGACCCTCCTCTATCCCGATATCTGGGAGCGCCCCGGCCTGTCCAAGCGCGATCGCAGCCTGATCACGGTGGCGGCGCTCGTGGCCCTCTATCGGCCGGATCAGCTCAAGACCCATACCGAGCGCGCCCTGGCCAATGGCGTCACCCGGGAGGAGATCGGCGAGCTCATCACGCATTTGGCCTTCTACGCCGGCTGGCCCAGCGCCATGTCGGCCGCGCGGGTCGCCAAACAGGTCCTCGAGGAGAAAAAGGCATGAAGGTCGGGTTTATCGGAGTCGGGACCATGGGCGCCAGCATGGCGTCCCATCTCCAGGAAGCCGGGCACGAGCTCAATGTCAGCGATTTGCGGAAGGAGGCGGCGGCCCCGCATCTGGCCAAGGGTGCGGTGTGGAAGGAGACGCCGCGCGAGGTAGCCGAGGGCGTGGAAGTGGTCTTCACCTCTTTGCCCGGGCCGGTGGAAATGGAAGCCGTGGCGCTCGGCCCGGACGGCCTCATCAGCGGCATGAAGAAGGGCGCCGCCTGGTTCGATCTCACGACCAATTCGCCCTCGGTAGTCCGGCGCCTGCACGCGACTTTCAAGGACAAGGGCCTGCATCTGCTCGACGCCCCGGTGAGCGGGGGCCCCAAGGGCGCCCGGACCCGCAAGCTCGCGCTCTGGGTAGGTGGGGAGCGCGATGTCTACGACCGCTTCAAGCCGGTGCTGGACGCCATCGGCGATCAGCCCTACTACGTCGGCTCCATCGGCGCCGGCAGCGTGGCCAAGCTCGTGCACAACTGCGCCGGCTATGCGATCCAGGCCGCGCTGGCCGAGGTCTTCACTCTGGGCGTCAAGGCCGGCGTCGATCCCCTCGTACTCTGGCAGGCCGTGCGCCAGGGCGCGGGCGGGCGCGCGCGCACCTTCGACCGCCTCGTGGACCAATTCCTGCCGGGCAAGTTCGAGCCGCCGTCTTTCACCCTCAAACTGGCCCACAAGGATGTCTCGCTGGCCACGGCGCTCGGCCGCGAGCTGGGCGTGCCCATGCGCATCGCCCATCTCACCCTCGAGGAGATGACCGAGGCGCTCAATCGCGGCTGGGGGCAGCGCGACTCGCGCGTGTCCATGCTGCTGCAGGAGGAGCGGGCCGGCGTGCAGATCGCCGTGCCGGCGGAGAAGATCAAGGAAGCGCTGGAGCGAGGCGGCTAGCGCAGAAGAGCCTACGGAGCATCACCCTGGGGCGCCTACGCATACGTGCGCAACCAACGTTGCTGAACCTGCCTACCGAGGGCCGGATAGACGACGAGACGGCGAAATGGATCGATCAGGGCCATGTAGAGCGTAGTGAGATGACTCACTGGCTTCACGTAGATCGCTAAGTAGAGCGTGTATCCCCCGGGGCTTGGCGTGAGAGCGAGCGCCAAGAAGGCATGCACGGTCGCATTGCGAAGCTCGCTAAGGGCTTCCTCACCCAAGACGTAGAGCACTCGAAACCGGCCCTCGCGAGTCCCCGGAGCAACCTGAGACTGCGAGCGATCGGCTTCAGAAAGGCGATTGACGTACGATGCGCTGGACGGACTATGGCGCTCGTCATCCCATCCGAACGCTCGGCCGAGGGCCCAGCGCAGCGCGAATAGTCCTCGAACCGCGAGGTTAGATGGCCGCCGGTCGCCGAACAAGATCGCACGCGCGTCCTGGATGCTGCGACCGGGCCCCCCGCCATCGAGTCGTATCGCCCAGACGTCGTGGAGAGGCACGTCGCTGAGAAGCGCGTGGCAGCGTAGGTTGAGTCTTTGGAAGTCGACCGGCTTCACACGCATGCCCACGATCAGTTCTCCCTGCCGTTGTTACGCCGCTCCTGTTTCAAGCGACGACCCGTTGCGCACGAGCACGATCTTGCCCGTCACGCCTCCCTTCCCGAGCAACTCGTGCGCCTGTCTTGCGTCGGCAAGAGGAAATCGCTGCGCGATGAGTGGCTTGATCTCCTGCTGTTGAAGGAGGTCGAACAGGGCGATCAAATCCTGTCGAAACAGTGCCGGCCTCAGCCGCTTGAGCCACTGGATGCTGTAGGGGACCACCCGTTTCCGGCCCGGGAGAAGCCAGCCGCCGGCAATATACAGCCCGAAAATGCGGATTCCATGAAAGCGTTGACGACGACCTGAACGACCTGAAGCCAATCGGCCCCCACGTAGCGAGGAAGTAAGACCATAGGCCACTACCCTCCCGCCAGGACAGAGAGCCTTGCGGGAACGCCAGATATGGGCGCCACCGATGCCGTCAAAGACAACGTCTACGCCCTCACCCGTGAGGCGGTGAATTTCTTTCACGAAGTCCTGATGCTGGTAATCAATCGGGATACCGCCCAGGTCGGAAACGGCCGGCGCACTTCGCGATGAACAGGTTCCGTACATCTCCAGCCCGGTGAGGCGCCCAAGCTGCAAGAGTGCCGTGCCGACCCCGCCTGCCGCGCCGTGGATCAGCACGCGCTGGCCCCGTCTGACCTTCGCCGAACGATGCAGCATCTGGTACGCCGTGATGTAGTTCAGCACGAGGCTGACAGCCTCGGCGGCGTCCAACCCGGATGGCACCGGAACCAGTTCACGCTGCGGCAGGCAGACGAACTCCGCGTACGCACCGTGGATCGGCAGCGCGGCAACTATCTGGCCTGGTTTGATTCCAGAGATGCCGGCGCCGAGCCGATCCACCACGCCGACCAGATCCCACCCCGGCGTGAAGGGTACCGGGGGCGTTTCGGGATGAACGCCCTCGCGCGCCATCACGTCCGGCAAGGAGACACCTGCGGCCAGCACTCTCACCCGCACTTCACCGTCCTTCGGCTCGGGGCACTCTTCTTCGAGCACCTGAAGTGCATCGGGCCCGCCGTAGTGAGTAACGATGATGCGCGTGTGTTTCACAGACCGCCTCCTCGCTTGCCGGGCGCTCGACCTCGTGCGGCGTAACTGGAATTTACAGCAGCGCGAAGACGGCGCCTTCGATAATTGCCGGGTCCAGCACCTGCGCGAAGACCGCGGCCGTGCGCGGCGGGTCGAGATCAGGGAAGTGGTATGCGGCCGCAGAGCTGCCCTGTCCCTGGCCGGTGTGGCCCAGGCAAAGGCCGCGCGGCGAGGCGCTATCGATCATGAGGCCGAGCCCGTAGCCCGGCGCGCGCCAGGGCCGGCCCTGATCCACGATCGTGACGGCGCGGGGCTCGCGCATGGCCGTCAGCAATGCGGCCGGAAGCAAATCACCCGTGAGCAGGCGATCCAGGAAGAGTGCGGCCTCGGCCGGCGTGCTTACCAGCAGGCCGTGGAAGTACCAGCCCGGGTGATAGCCCGCCGCATTGCTCCATGCCGTATCGACAAGGTCCCAGGGCTCGCGGGCCAGCCGCACGCCGGGCACGCCGAGCGGGACAAAGACGAGCCGGTGAAGAGCCTCACCGACCTCTTCGCCCGTCACGTCTTCGATCAGGCGGCGCACGAAGAGGTAGCCGACGTTCGAGTAAGTCCAGCCGTACCCCGGCCGGAACAATGACTTGTCCGCGCCCACCCGCCGCAGCAGCTCGGCCTCGCCCCAGGGCGCCGTCTTCCGCGCGATGGCCTCCTGGTACGCGGGCACGCCGCCGTAATCGGGCACACCCGCGGTGTGCTGGAGAAGCTGGCGGAGCGTGAAGGGGTGCTCGCCCACCGGCGCGTCGAGGCTGAGTCGGCCGTCGGCCACGAGCGCCAGCGCCCCCGCCGCCAGCGCGGTCTTCGTCAGGCTCCACCAGGGGGCGGCGGGCGAGGACGGGTCGTGCGCCCTGAGCTCTCCGGCTTCGACTGTTGCCGTCAGGATGGCTGAGGCTCCGAGCTAACGAGAGCGCAGGAAGGAGTCACACACAGCCTCCGCGTGAGTGGTCCGGGGCGGCCCCCGGCGCGCTCAGTCGCGCAGGTGGTGGGCGCGCCAGGACTCGAACACGAGCAGCGACCAGAGGATCTTGCGATGGTTCCGGGCGCCCCGCAAGTGCTCGGTGACGAGCCGCCCGACGGCCGCGGGATCGAAGAAGCCGCCGCGGCGGATCCGCTCCGGTGCCAGCGTCTCCTTCAGCGTGGCGGCCAGCGGGCCGCGGAACCAGATGTCGAAGGGCACGCCGAAGCCCTGCTTGCCGCGGGCCAGGATCTCGGGCGGCAGCCGGTCGGCCAGCGCCCGCTTGAAGAGGCCCTTGAGGGCGCGAAAGCCGTTCAGCTTGAGCCGCGACGGGATTCTTCCGGCGAACTCGACGAAGGTGTGGTCGAGCAGGGGCGCGCGCAGCTCGAGGCTTGCCGCCATGCTGGCGCGATCGGCATTGACCAGGTTCTGGCCCGCCAGGTAGAGCTTGCAGTAGCGGTAGATCAAGCGGTCGCCGACATCCGCGCTCGCGCAGCCGGCGAGCACGTCGTCGATATCGGCATAGGGCTCGAAATCTCCAAGCTCCGCCCGCATCGCGGGAGAGAGCAGGGCCCTGGAGCGCTCGGCGGCCATGCCGCCCAGGAGCGCCTGGTTCCGCGCGTCGGGCGCGTAGCCGAGCGCGCGCAGGAAATCGCTCAGCCCTTCCGGCATGCTCGGGAACTGCCGCGCGGCGCCGCCCAGCAGATCGAGGGCCGGCCGCGGCAGACGGGCAAAGCCGCGATGCCACCAGTCGGCCGCCATGGCGGGATAGCCGGCGAAGAGCTCGTCGCCGCCGTCGCCGGTCAGGGCTACGGTGACGCTGCGCTTGGCGGCCCGCGCGAGGAGATGGAGTGGGACGAAGGCCATGTCGGCCAGGGGCTCGTCCATCAGCCCGCCGAGCTGGGGCAGGAGCGCCCGCGCGTCGTCGGCCGAGACCACCAGCTCTTCGTGGCGGGTGCCGTAAGTCTTGGCGACCAGCCGCGAGAAGGGGCGCTCGTCGTAGGCCGCCTCCGCAAAGCCGACGGAGAACGTGCGGATGCCGACGCGCTGGCGCGCGGCCGTCGCCGTCACGGCCGTGGAGTCGATGCCCCCGCTGAGAAAGCAGCCGAGCGGCACGTCGCTGACCATGCGCACCCGAACCGCCTCGTCCAGGCGCGCGCGGATCTCCTGCCGCCACGTGGCCTCGTCCGGGGCCGGATCCGGCCGGAACGGCACGTCCCAGTACTGGGAGATCGCGATCTTGCCGTGGCTCGCCGTGAGCGCATGGGCGGGCCCGAGCTTCTCGATCCCCCGGAAGATGGTGTAGGGGTCGGGGACGAAGTCGTAGGCGAGGTAGCGCGAGACGCTCTGCGGATCCAGCTCGGCGCTCACCGCCGGATGCGCCAGGACGGCCCTGATCTCCGACGCGAACACGAGCCAGCCCTGGGCCAGGGCATAGTAAAGCGGCTTCTCCCCCATCCGGTCGCGAGCCAGCAGTAGCGCCTCCCGCCGCCCATCCCAGAGCGCAAAGGCGAACATGCCGTTCAGATGATCCACGCAGTGCTCGCCGTACTCCTCCCAGGCGTGCACGATGGCTTCCGTGTCCGAGCGCGTGGTGAACCGGTGCCCGCGGGCCGTCAGCTCGGCCCGCAGCGCCGGGTGGTTGTAGATCTCGCCGTTCTGGACGACGTGGACCGAGCCGTCTTCGTTGGCGATGGGCTGATCGCCGGTCTCGAGATCGATCACGCGCAGCCGCGCCACGCCCAGGGCCAGCCGGCCCTCCGCGTGAAAGCCCACGGCGTCCGGCCCGCGGTGGCGCAGCGTGGCGATCATCCGCTCGACCAGCCGCTTGTCGGCGCGCTCGCCTTCCGGCGCCAGGAATCCCGCGATGCCGCACACGGCCGCTAGCCTTTCGGCTCGAGCGCCACGGCAGGCAGCGCCGGCGACCGGATGATCGAGAGCGCCAGGAAGCCAATGCCGGTCCACACCAGCCCGCGCAGCCGGCGGATCAGGCTGAAGGCGAGCCCGGCCGGCGCCCCTAGGCCCAGGAGCGTGAAGACGGCGACATCGCCGGCTTCCATGGCGCCCAGCCGCGCCGGGATCAGGAAGGCGGCAAAAGCCACGCCCGTTTCGAAGGCCTCGATCACCGTGGCCGTGGCGAGAGAAACGGGGAAGCCCAGCGCCTGCAGGATGATATAGGCCTCGAGGATGCCGAGCGCCCACCCGCCGAAATGAAAGCCGATGGACAGCAAGAGACGGCCCGACTGGTGCCGATAGAAGTGGGCGAGGCTTGCGTCCATCTCTCTCAGCGCGCGCGCGCCATCGTGGCGGCCGAAGAGCCGCAGGCGATCCATGATGCGTCCGGCGCCGTCCATGACGCCAAGCACCTGGACGGTCACGAAGCCCACCGCCGCTAGGCACTCGAGGCCGAGCATCCACTGCATCGCGCGCAGCAGGGAGGAGCCCGTGTGCAGGGTGGGCCAGGCCACGAGCAGCCCCAGCAGCAGGAAGAGCACCTGGCCGATGGTCATGGTGGTCTTGGCGATGATTACCGAGGGTAGGCTCTCGGCCATGGGCAGATAGGGCCGGAGCAGCCAGGCCTTGACGGCTTCGCCACCCACCGAGGCGGTGGGCGTGGTCACGTTGAAGGCTTCCCCGGCCAGCCGCGTCGAGAGCAGGGCGGTGAAGGGGACGCGGTCCCGGCTGAAGGCGAAGCGCCAGCCGAGCGCGTCCAGGATGGTCATCAGGCAGAAGGGAAAGAGCAGGATCACGGGCAGACGCCAGGACAGCTCGGCGAAGAAGGCCATCACGACAGCTGGTCCGATATGGATCAGCAGCGCGATGAACAGAGCGGCCCCGCAGACAAACAGCGCGATTCGGGCCAAGCGCATTAGTTCCCTCTCATGTCAGATTGCCTCGCGTTCTGAGCAGGCGCCACCCCTCAGCAGGGGTGGGCGCGACGTGGCGGCAGAGCCGCCGGATCTACCTGCTACGAGGAGAGAGAGACAGCGGGAGGGGAGCGATCGTGGAAGAGGGCGGGCTCAGCGCCAAGGATCGCGCTGGGCCCGTGCGCCAGAACGCGGGCGACCAGGATCAAGGTTGGCGGCTGGATTTCGACCCACGCGGTGGCGAGTCCGTGAAAGCCGAACGTCACCAGCATGACGGCGCCGTCCTGATCGTCGTCGTCGTAGAGGCCGCCGAGCCACACCTGATCGGGCGGGTCGGCATAGGCGAGCGGCGCCAGCAGGACCAGGCTGGCCAGCAGCGCCACGATCAAGCCGAATCGCGTCCGCATAGGTGCCTTACGATACCCGATCAGCGGCGGACCGGCCAGGAAAGGAGCCCCCCAATTCCCGCCGGCACGGCGACCCTTGACCCTCTGAGAGCCTCCAGCTACGCTCGGTCCATTCTTGGCGCGGCAGTAAACTGACTGGACTTCGTCAGGGAGGTGCGTCCGACCGATGAAATGTCCCCTGTGCCAGCACGAGAACGAGGTGGGCGCGAAGTTCTGCGAGGAATGCGCCGCGCCTCTGGCCCGGGCCTGTGCGAAGTGCGGTCGGCAGCTCTCTCCGACGGCGAAGTTCTGCCCCGAGTGTGCGCAGCCGACGGGACTATCCGCCGCACCGCCTCCGGCTCAGCGATTCGCCTCTCCCGAGGCCTACACCCCCAAGCACCTCGCCGAGAAAATCCTCACGTCCAAGAGCGCGCTCGAGGGCGAGCGGAAACAGGTGACCGTGCTTTTCGCCGACCTCAAGGGCTCGATGGAGCTGCTCGCCGACCGCGACCCCGAGGAGGCACGCAAGCTCCTCGACCCGGTGCTCGAACGGATGATGGAGGCCGTCCACCGCTACGAGGGCACCGTGAACCAGGTGATGGGCGACGGGATTATGGCGCTGTTCGGCGCGCCCCTCGCCCACGAGGACCACGCGGTGCGGGCGTGCTACGCGGCGCTGCGGATGCAGGAGTCGCTGAAGCGCTACACGGACGACACGCGCCGCTCGCACGGGGTGGAAGTACAGATCCGGGTCGGCCTCAACTCGGGGGAGGTCGTCGTCCGCTCCGTCGGCACCGATCTCCGCATGGACTACACGGCGGTCGGCCAGACCACCCACCTCGCGGCGCGGATGGAACAGCTGGCGCTGCCCGGGACCGTCCGGCTGACCGGGGAGACCGTGCGGCTCGCCGAGGGCTACGTCGAGGTGAGGTCGCTCGGTCCCATTCCAGTGAAGGGCCTCCCGAACCCGATCGAGATCTTCGAGTTGA
Organism: Candidatus Methylomirabilota bacterium; assembly: GCA_046727155.1. GTDB lineage: Bacteria > Methylomirabilota > Methylomirabilia > Rokubacteriales > CSP1-6 > DASSSH01. The sequence goes on from JBKPCB010000132.1 coordinate 23,089, forward strand.
CGGGGGCGGGGACGGCGCGGACGCGGCTGCAGGCGGCAGCCCTCCGAGGCCTCACGCGCTTCGTCGGCCGCGACGCCGAGGTCGAGCACCTGCGCCGGGTCCTCGGCCAGGCTGGTGTGGGCCGCGGCCAGGTAGTCGCCATCGTGGGCGAGGCCGGGGTGGGCAAGTCCCGGCTGGTCTACGAGTTCACCCACTCACATCGGGTACAGGATTGGCTGATCCTGGAGGCCTCCTCCGTCTCCTATGGCAAGGCCGCCAGCTACCTGCCCGTGATCGACCTGCTCAAGGGCTACTTCAAGATCGGTGACCGGGATGATCACCGGGAGATGCGTGACAAGGTGCTGGGGCGCGTGCTGGGCTTGGACCGCGCGCTCGAGCCCCTGCTGCCCCCGCTCCTCGCTCTCCTCGATGTGCCGGTCGAGGAGCCGGCCTGGCAGAATCTGGACCCGCCCCAGCGCCGTCAGCGCACCCTCGACGCGGTCAAGCGCCTGCTGCTGCGGGAGAGCCAAGTGCAACCGCTGCTCGTGGTCTTCGAGGACCTGCACTGGGTCGATGACGAGACCCAGGCCCTGCTCGATAGTCTGGCGGAGAGCCTGGGCTCCGCCCGCCTCCTGCTGCTGGTCAACTACCGCCCCGAGTACGAGCACCGCTGGGGGAGCAAGACGGCCTACTCCCAGCTGCGGCTCGACAGGCTGCCCGCCGAGAACGCGGCAGAGCTGCTGGCGGCGCTCCTCGGCCCGGACCCCGGGCTCGCGCCGTTGACGCAGATGCTGGTGAAGCGGGGCAACCCGTTTTTCCTGGAGGAGACGGTGCGGACCCTGGTGGAGACGGGAGCGCTCGCGGGGGAGCGGGGGGCGTACCGGCTGACACGGCCGGTGGAGGCGCTACAGGTGCCGGCCACGGTGCAGGCGATTCTGGCGGCACGGATCGACCGGCTGTCGCCCGAGGACAAGCGCCTGCTTCAGGCGGCCTCGGTCGTCGGCAAGGACGTGCCGTTCACTCTCCTCCACGCGATCGCTGAGCTGCCCGACGGGGTGCTGCGCCAAGGTCTCGCGCGCCTACAGACCGCCGAGTTCCTCTATGAAGCGCGCCTCTTTCCCGACCTCGAGTATACGTTCAAGCATGCGCTGACCCACGAGGTCGCCTACGGCAGCGTCCTCCAGGAGCGGCGGCGTGCTCTGCACGCGCGCATCGTCGAGGCGCTGGAGCGGCTCCACGAGACTCGACTGGACGAGCACGTCGAAGCGCTCGCGCACCACGCCTTTCTGGGTGAAGTGTGGGACAGGGCCGTGCGCTACCTGCGACACGCGGGGACGCGGGCGGGCAGCCGGTCGGCGAGCCGGGAAGCCGTCACGCACCTCGAGCGCGCGCTGGCCGCCCTTCGACGCTTGCCCGACAGCGCCAGCGTGGCCGCGGACAACATCGACGTGCGGCTCGAGCTCAGGAACGCATTGCTTCCGCTCGGCGACATCCAGGCGACCTTCGTGCATCTGCACGCGGCCGAAGAGCTGGCCAGCGCGACCGGCGACGATCGGCGGCTCGGCTGGGTCCTGGCCTACCTCACGGTCTGCTTCACGGGAGAAGGGGATCAGGACGAAGCGATCGCGCGCGGCCGAAGGGCGCTCGCGCTGGGCACAGCGGCGGGGGATGACGGTCTGGGGGTGATGGCAAGGTTCTTCCTCGGGCTCGTCTCTCTTTGCGGGGGCAGCCTCGCGGACGCCGTCGAGCTCTTCCAACAGGTCGTGACAACGCTCGCGGGCGAGCGGGCGGCCGAACGGTTCGGCGAGCCTGGTCCGCCGGCTCAGTTTGCCCGTGCGTTCCTCGCCTGGACTCTCGCCGAGCTGGGGCGCTTCGACGAGGCCGTCGCCATAGGGGTGGAATCGCTGCGGATGGCGGAGGCGATCGATCAACCTTTCACCCTCATGCACGGCTACTTCGGCGCGGGAATCCCGTATCTCGCAAGAGGCGACGTCGCGCGCGCGATCCCACCGCTCGAACGGGGCCTCGCGCTCTGCCGGGCGACGGAGAACCATCTCTGGTTGGGTGAGATCGCCGCTGATCTGGGTCTCGCCTACGCGCGCGCGGGGCGGATCGACGACGCGCTGCCGGTTCTCGAGTTCGCGCTCAAGGAAGCCGCGGCGACGGGGCTGCGGTTCACCTACGCGCGTCAGCACGCGCAGGTCGGCGAAGGGTACCTTCTGGCCGGCCAGCGTGAGGAAGCCGTCCGCCTCGCCGCGACAGCGATAAAGGCAGCACGCGACCAGAAGCAGCGCGGTCAGGAGGCTGCGGCCCTCCGGCTGTCCGCTGAGATCGCTGGCGACGCACTCGAGGGCGAGCGGGCGGAGGCCAGCTATCAGCACGCGATGGCCCTGGCCTCGGAGATTGGATTGCGCCCGCTCGTCGCCCACTGCCACTTCGGCCTCGGCAAGGTCTCCCGGCGCACCGGCAAGCCCGAACAGGCGCGCGAGCACCTCACCACCGCGATGACGCTGTACCGCGAGATGGATATGCGGTTCTGGCTGGAGCAGGCGGAGGCGGAGATAGCGGCGCTCCGTAGTGGGTCAGTTTGAGAGTGTGTCATACTTCGCTGGTCGCGCCCTAGGGAGGGCCAAACAGGATGAGTCCGCGATGGTTGGTCCGATGTGCGATCTGGGTGCCCGCTATTCTCCTGTTCGCCTTTGCGGCTCGCGAATTCCCGGTCATCGCGGTGTTTGTGACTCTAGTAGGTGGACTCGCTGGACTCGTTTATCTCATTACCACTCGACGGTCAATGTCACCCCTGGAGCCCGAACAGGAACGAGAGAAGCACGAACGCTTCCTGCGAGACATACCCCCGCCCTCCGGCGGGTGATGCGCGCGCCGCCGTGATGCTGCTGATGATGCGCCGGCGCATTGACAGGGCAGCCCTGCATCCTCTAGGCTCCACCCACTGCCCGCCGGCCGCTGGCGGGCCGCCCCCTTTATAAGGAGGATGCGCGCATGAAAGGTCGCTCGCTCTGGCTCCTGGCCCTGCCGCTGCTGGCTCTCCTCTGCCTGCCCGGCCTGGCGGCGGCCCAGCCCTATCTGGGCCTCTATCTCACGGGCATCCCTTCGAGCGAGCACGGCGTCGACGCCGTCCGCACCTTCACGAATACCGGCGCCACGGATCATTTCCACGTGAGCAATGCGCGCTTCGGCGACTCCATAGTCTATGGTGGGCTCCTGGGCTATCAGCTCATCCCCCGCGTGGCGGTGGAGCTCGATGCCTATCATCTCAGCCCCGGCCTCAAGCGGCAGACGCGGCTGGCCAGTAGCCCCTCGGCCGGCACCGCGCTGGTAGTGACCAATGGCGGCGATGTGGATTTCACCGTGGTGGCGCTGAGCGCGGTCTGGAACTATCGCCTCCTGCCCAGTGAGCAAGTCCCCGAGGGGCGGCTCCAGCTCTATTTCGGCGCGGGCGCGGCCGTGATCCAGACGGATGTGGACGTCACGGCCACGACCACCTTCGCCCAATTCCGCATGAATGACACCGACTATTCGCTCGGGCCCCAGCTCAAGCTGGGCGGCCGGTGGTTTTTCACCAAGAACCTGGGCGGCTTCCTCGAGCTGCGCTGGACCCATCACTCCTTCACGGTCGAGGACACCGGGGCCAACTTCGCCGGCACCCCGATCAAGCTCAAGGCCAGCAGCACCGTGGACATCCCGCTGGCCCTGGTGGGGCTCTCCTGGCACTTTAAGTAGCCCTCTCGTTCTTACCGCGCTGTCCGTTCAGCGACCGTACTGATATCCCTGTGTATTGATAATTGGACAGTGTGGCGCCGCTCCCATGCGTTAGCATACCTATGGCGTCCATGAGGCGGTTGCGGGTAATCTCTTGGTGCCCGACAATCTTGGAGCAGGTCCGAGTGTGCTAATGAGCGCTTACGCCGAGGTCGAAGAGTTTGTCCTGCGACATCACTCTTGTGGCGGCTACACATACGGATCAACCGAACCGGTCCAGGCCGGGTACGGACTTACCCTGTCGTGCGCTTGCGGGACCAATTACGAGCGCTGGATCACGCCATCGGAAGCCGAGCACGACTTGCTGTGGTCCCGCTTGCTCGGGTTCGATAACTAGTACGACCTATCCATTGGCTGGTAAGGGAATCCATGGCGAAGCATAAACGCGCGCTCCAGGAACGAGTCGAGGCGCTCATACGGGATGGCTTGGCCCACTGGGGAGGTGGAAAGCCTCGTGGGTCCCAGCGGCCGGTGCGAATTCGCGGTCGGTTAATTAGCCGGACAGTGCGCGAAGATCGAAACGAAGACAGTCGCTGACGTT
>JBKPCB010000133.1:0-19468 GCA_046727155.1 Candidatus Methylomirabilota bacterium
GCCCCATGCCGAGCGACCCGAGCCCCATCACGGCGCTCCCCGCTGCGATCACACGCCGTGGGCCGAAGCCGTCGATCGCCAGCCCCGCCGGGACCATGAAACCCGCGTAGGCATAGAAATAGGCAGCCGAGAGCAGCCCCACAATGGCCCCGCTCGCGTTGAAGGCCTGCATGATGTCCTTCGCGATGACCCCAGGAGCGGCGCGATGGACGAAGGCGATGAGGAAGAGCAGGGCGGGAATGCCCCACATGACCCATCGCAGTCTGGCCGCTGGCTCGGCGCTGGCCAGCGTCAGCGAGTCCAGAAGCCGGCGGGATCGCACTGGCGCACGATGGCGAGTTCCGCCGGAGCGGGGGTAGGAGTTTCGCTCACGTCAGAAGCCACGCGCAGGTCCCATCCTGTCGCGGCCCGGACGCTGTCCACCGACTGCCCGGGATGATACGAGGCGAGGATCATCTCCTTGGTCCGGGCGTCGAAGCGGTATACCCCGAGGGTGGTGATTACCGCCTCGGGGCCGCCTCCCGACAGCCCCACCCGCTCGCGCCAGCCGGCGCCCTCGCCGAAGCCGGGTGAGGTGATGTAGTCGACCCGCTCGCGAAACCGGTGCCTCTCCTGCGGCATGATCACGACGAAGCGTCTCGACAGGCTCGCGATGTCCGCGCCGCCGCCGCTGCCGGGCAGCCGGACGCGCGGGTGGCGCCAGTCGCCGATGTACGACGTGTTGAGATTACCGTGGCGGTCGATCTCGGCTCCGCCGATGAATCCCAGGTCCACGAGGCCTTGCTGGAGCAAGGCCATGATGTTCAGCGTTCCCGTGCACCACAGCGCTCCCGGAATATTGGGCGTGTCGCTCATCGTCATCAGCGTTTCGGGCGCAGGCTGATCTCTCACGATGCCGTTCTCGAACAGGCCGATGGCCCGCGGCGCGTGGGTGCGCTTGGCGAAGGCGAAGGCGACGAGCGGCAGGCGCATGCCGACGAAGGCCACGTCACCGTCCCGGATCTGGCGCCCGGCGGCGATGACCATCAGCTCCCGGTCGGTGAAATCGGAGCTCATCACTGCAGGACGAAGGGTTGGGCGGCGGCGGGAGCGTAGGGGTAGCGGCGGACGGCGTCCTCGTTGATCTCGACACCGAGGCCGGGGCCGCCGGGCACCTCGACGTGGCCCTCGCGCGCTGTGATCGGTTTCGCCAAAATCGGCGTTTCGTACTCCCCCGTCGGAAACTCGACGGGCATGGCGCCGCCGAAGGAGGCGGCCAAATGAAGCGTGGCCGCCAGCCCCGGCCCGAAGTAGAAGGAATGCGGCGCTACCGGCAGGTTGGCGGCCTGCGCCCGGTCCGCGATCTTCTTGAACTCGGAGATGCCGCCGACCTTGGTGACGCTGGGCTGGAGGATGTCGCCTGCGCGCCGGTCGATGATTTCGTTGAACCCGAACAGGGTCGATTCGTTCTCGCCGAGCGCGATCGGGATGTCCGTAGCCTCGGCGACACGCGCCAGACCGCGGTAATCCTCCGGGGGCCACACGGGCTCCTCGAGCCAGAAGAGACGGAAAGGGGCGAGGGCCCGCGCCATCGCCAGCGCTTCTGCCGGATCCCAGGGACAGTTCGTATCCAGCATCAATTCGACGTCCGGCCCCACCGCCTCACGGGCGGACCTCACCGAAGCCACGTCGGTTTGGTGGAGCTTGAGCATCCTGAATCCCTGGGCCACGAAATGCCGGCACGCGCGCGCCACGTCGGCGGGCGAGGCATAACGCATCAGGCTCGCGTAGACTGGCAGCCGCGGCCGCACCGCGCCGCCAAGCAGATCGCAAACCGAGGCATTGCGCGCCTTGCCCAAAAGATCCCAGAGCGCGATCTCGACGCCGCTGATGGCGAACATGGCGAGCCCGCGCCGGCCGTAGATCATGGTCCCGCGTTGCATGAGATCCGCGAGCGCTTCGATGCTCGACGGGTCCTGTCCCAGGAGCAGTGGGGCCAGACTCTCGTCGATCACATTGCATACGGCGAGGGGAGCGCCGTACGCGAAGGCTTCGCCGATGCCCGTCAGGCCCTCATCGGTCAGCACCCGCACGATGATTTGCTTGCGCGTCCCTCCGGTCCATGCGGAGGGCGGATCCATGGGCTTCATTGGTATGGCCAGCGGGATCGCCTGGATGGCCGTGATCTTCATGGTCAGGCTCCGTAGTCTGGCGGTTCGGAGGGGAGATGGCGCCGGATCCGGATCGTCTCCAGCGCCTCGGGGCCCAGGAGGCCCAGAAACCCTTTCCAGTCGCTCACGCCATGGATCCACCGGTCGAGCCAGGCACGGTTGCCCTCCACGGTCCGGCTCTCTTCGTGGAACCGATGGTAGAAGTCGTGATGACGACCGTAGCAGCCTTGCACGGGCGAGGGGAAGGCGCCGTAAGGCTCGTGGACCACCGCCACCACCTTGAGCTCGGGCGTGAGGACCAGGCCCGGATCGCTCAAGATGCGCTCGCGCGGCCAGATCTCCTCGGCGACGATGATCACCCGTTTCGCGGCGAAGGCCGCCTCCCGCGTAACGCCGAGGGTGCCCCACACATGGGCGCGGCCGTCCTCGTCGGCGCGCTGGACGTGGAGGATGGCGACGTCCGGCGCGAGTGCCGGCACCAGCACCAGCGGAGCCCCGGACCACGGATCGGCCGCCTGCTTGAAGGTCGGGTTCGACGCGAGGATGTCGGTGCCGAGCAGGGAGCGCGCGGGTAGATAGGGGACACCCAGGGCGGCGGCCTGAAGCGCGAAGGCCAGGGTGAGGTTGGAGTGATCCTGCACTTCGAGGGCCGCCGGAACGCCCTGCTCGACCGCCCGGCGATAGTTGTGGCCCAGCCCCGCGCTCACATTGCCCACCCAGGCGGCGATGATGCGTTTGACGCCACCGGCCCCCACCAGCTGGTCGAAGAGCATGTCGGAGATGGGGCCGATGAGCGTGAGATCCCGGCGGCGCTGGCGGATGAGCTCGTGGCCGGCGGCGAAAGGGATCAGCGCCTCGAGCGCCGCGCCCATGCACACCGAGGCGCCGTCGGGGACGAAGCGGGCGACGGCTTCCCCCATTGACAGGAGCTTGGAGCCAGGCACCCGCGTATCTTACCCTCCCGGGCAGTCGTGCTTCCCTTGACGCCCCGCCAACTTGGCGCTTGACAGCGTTGCCCTGACTTTAGTAGTAATTAACCACACTTTCGTTGATCGGTAATCGGCCGGGCGGGGAGCCGGGACGACAGCATGCGAACGCGCCTGACGCTCATGGTGAATGGCGAGGAGCGGGAGGTCATCGCTCCCGTCCACAAGACACTCTTGGAAGTGCTCCGCGAGGACCTCAACCTCACCGGCACCAAGCACGGCTGCGAGCTGGGCGAGTGCGGCACCTGCACGGTTCTCATCGACGGAGAGCCGGCGCTCTCTTGCCTGGTGCTGCCCATCGAGTGCCAGGGCCGAGCCATTAAGACCGTCGAGGGCATGGCCGAGGGAGGTCAGCTCCACCCGCTCCAGCAGGCTTTCGCCGAGCTGGGCGCCGCGCAATGCGGCTACTGCACGCCGGGCATTCTGCTGACCGCCGAGGCGCTGCTCGAGGACAATCCGACGCCCACCCGGGATGAGGTGCGATACGCCCTGGCCGGCAACCTCTGCCGCTGCACCGGCTACACCAAGATCCTCGACGCCGTCGAGCTGGCGGCCCTCCGCATGAAGGGAGCCCATCGTTGAAGAAGGAGCGCTTCAGCATCGTGGGCCAGAACCTTCCCAAGATCGACGCCTGGGCCAAGGTGGTCGGCGAGACCAAGTATGCCGACGACATGGTGCTGCCGCGACTGGCCTATGGGAAGCTGCTGCGCAGCCCGCATCCGCACGCCCTGATCCGGAGCATCGACACCGCCCGCGCCAGGGCGCTGCCGGGAGTGTATGCGGTAATCACGGGCCGCGATCTTCCGCCGGTGAAGTTCGGGATCCTCCCGGTCTCCCAGGATGAAGAGGCGCTCTGCGTGGACAAGGTGCGGATGGTAGGGGACGCGGTGGCGGCCGTCGCCGCGGTGGACGAAGAGACGGCCGAGCGGGCCACCGAGCTGATTGAGGTGGAGTACGAGCCGCTCCGGCCGCTGATGTCCATCGAGGAGGCCCTGGCGCACCCGGAAGTCCGGATCCACGAATACGGAGACGGACCAAATGTCCACAAGGCGGTGTCATTGCAGTTTGGAGACATCGAAGCGGCCTTCCGCGCGGCCGATCTCATCCGAGAAGACGTCTTTTACTTCGAGGGCAATACCCACCTCCCGATGGAGCAGCACTCTGCGGTGGCGCAGTGGGGCGCCGACGGCAAGCTCACGCTCTGGTCCTCGACTCAGACGCCGCATTACGTGCATCGGCTGCTCGCGAAAATCCTCGACATGCCTCAGGCGCATATCCGCGTGGTGGCGGCGCCCGTGGGCGGCGGCTTCGGGGGCAAGCTCGATCCCTTTGCCCATGAGATCGTGGCCTGCAGGCTCTCTCAGCTCATCGGGCGGCCGGTCAAAATCACGCTGACGCGAGAGGAGGTCTTCTACGTCCACCGCGGCCGTCATCCGGTGCTGATGTGGGTCAAGACCGGATTCGGGAAGGACGGCTCGATCACCGGCATGCACTTCCGGTCGTGGCTGGACGGCGGCGCGTACGGCTCTTACGGCGTAGCCTCGACCTTTTATACCGGGGCGCTGCAGACCGTGACCTACAAGATCCCCGTCTACAAGTTCGAAGGTGCCCGGATCTTTACCAACAAGCCCCCGTGTGGCCCCAAGCGCGGGCACGGCACGCCGCAGCCGCGCTTCGCCATGGAATGCCAGCTCGACAAGGCCGCCGAGCAGCTCGGCCTCGATCCCGCCGAGATGCGGCGGCGCAATCTCGCCGAGCCGTTTACGAAGACGGCCAATCACCTGACGGTGACCACCATTGGGCTTGGTGAATGCCTCGACCGGGTGGTGGAGGCCTCGGGCTGGCGGCAGAAGTTCGGCCGGCTGCCACGCGGCAAGGGCATCGGCATCGCGTGCTCGTCGTATCTCACTGGCGCCGGGCTTGCCATTTATTGGAACGACATGCCCCACTCCGGCGTCGTTCTCCGCGCTGACCGGAGTGGCTTGGTTGCCGTACTCTGCGGCGCCACCGACATCGGCCAGGGCTCCGACTCGGTCCTGGCCTATCTCGCGGCCGAGGTGCTCGGCATCGATCCCAAGGACATCCGAGTGCACCCGGCCGATACGGACCTCACGCCGGTGGACCTAGGCTCGTATTCCTCCCGCGTCACGCTGATGGCGGGCAATGCGGTGATCCAGGCGGCCGGGCGGCTCAAGAGCAGGATCGTCGAGGCCGTGGCCGAAAAGCTCGGAGTGGCGCCGGACACGCTCATCGCCCAGGACCGTCGTGTGTTCGTGGACGGCGATCCAGACCGCGGAGTGTCCTTCTCCCAGGCCGTGGTGCTCGCCGAGAGCAAGTTCGGCGTGCTGGCTTTTCCGGGGTCCTATGCGCCCCCCAAGCGGGCCGGCAAGTACAAGGGCGGCGGCGTGGGTCCGTCGCCCTGCTATTCCTATTCGGCCTGCGTCGTCGAGGTGGACGTGGACGGCGAGACCGGCGAAGTGCGCCCCACCGAAATCTGGATCGCCCACGACGTGGGCCGCGCGCTCAACCCGCTCCTGGTCGAAGGGCAGGTCGAGGGATCGGTGTACATGGGGCTGGGCGAGGTCTTGATGGAGGAGCAGGTCTTCCGCAAGGGCGTCCACAAGACCCCGTCGATGCTCGAGTACAAGAGCCCCACCACTCTCGAGACGCCCGAGATCCACACGATCCTCGTCGAGACCGACGATCCCGAGGGGCCCTTCGGCGCCAAGGAAGCCGGGCAGGGTCCGCTGCTGCCGGTGATCCCGGCCGTGGCCAATGCCGTCTACGATGCTGTGGGTGTGCGCGTCGACGAGATCCCGATCTCGCCCGAGAAGGTCCTGAAGGGGCTCGAGGCGATGCGGAAAGGCAAGCCCGCGCGAGTGGGGCCGGAGAAGCTGCCGCTCTTCACCTTCCCCGAGCCCAAGATGATCGAGTCCGCCTTTGGCGAGCCCGCCGCAGCGATCGCGGAGAGGCCTTTCGCGTCATGATGCGGCTGCCGCCCTTCACCTACTTGGCGCCGGTTTCCGTGACCGACGCGACCAAGCTCATGGCCGACCACGGCGCCGAGGCAATGCTCGTGGCCGGCGGCACCGATCTCTACCCGAACATGAAGCGGCGGCAATTCGAGCCCAAGGTACTCGTGGGGCTGCGCGGCATCAGAGAGCTCGTCGGCGTCCGCGGCAGCGCGCGAAGCGGGCTGAGCATCGGGAGCGGCACCACCCTCACGGCCGTGTCTCGCCACGCGGACGTGACCAGGCATTACCCCGCGCTGGCCACGGCCGCGGGCGTGGTGTCCACGCCCCAGCTGCGCAACATGGGCACCCTCGGCGGAAATGTCTGCGTGGACACCCGCTGCAATTACTACAACCAGTCCTACCAGTGGCGGAAGGCCGTCGACTTCTGCATGAAGAAAGACGGAGACATCTGCCTGGTGGCGCCGGGGAGCCCGCGGTGCTGGGCGGTGTCCTCGTCCGACACGGCGCCCGTGTTGTGGAGTCTCGGCGCAACCGTTCGCCTGGTCGGATCCGCCGGCGAGCGCGTGATCCCCATCTCCGCGCTGTACCGCGACGACGGCATCCAGTATCTGAGCACGCAGCCGGATGAGATCCTCACCGACATCATGGTCCCCGTCGCCGAGGGGCTGCGCTCGATCTACCTCAAGCTGCGACGCCGGGGCTCCTTCGATTTTCCCATCCTGGGCGTCGCGGTGGCACTCGGCATGGAGGGCGACGTCGTCCGCCAGGCGCGCATCGTTCTGGGGGCCGTGGCCTCGCTGCCGCGGGAGGCCGCCGAGGCGGGCCGCCTGCTCCAGGGCCAGCGGCTGACGCCGGAGCTCATCGACCGGACGGCCGAGGCCGCCGCCAGGCCCGCCAAGCCGCTGGACAATACGGACCTGACGCATCCTTATAGAAAGAAGATGACGCGCGTCTTCGTGGCCCGCGCCCTCCGGAGGCTGGCCGGGCTGCCCGAGCCAGTGGCCGCCGAGCGGCCTGATCTATTCAATGAAGAGGCGAAGGCATGACCACGCTTGGACAGCGCATCAAGGCCTTGAGGGCGGAGCGCCAGCTCCAGCAGCGGCAGCTCGCCGAGAAGGCGGGGCTGACCCCGAGCATGCTCTCCCAGATCGAGTCGGGGCGTCTGACACCGTCACTGCACACGCTGGGCAAGCTGGCGGCGGCCCTCGGTATGCCGATCGCCGCGCTCTTCGAATCCGCCCCGAATGGACGGCTGCACATCTCTCGCAAGAGGGACTACCCGGTGGTGTCCTTCGACGGCAGCACCGAGAAGTGGCACGTATTGGGCGCCGGCCTCTTCCAGGGGAAGATCCGGTCGGTGGTATCCTCACTGGGTCCGCGAGGCAAGGGAGTCAAGACCGACAAGGTCATCCTGGACCCGGGGCAGATGAAGCTCTTCTACGTCATCGAAGGCAAGGTCGCCCTCCACTACAACGGCGAGGCCCATCGCCTGGAGGCTGGTGACAGCGCCTATCTCGACGGCGGCACGCCCCATGGCTGGGAGAACGTGGGCCCCAGAACCGCCCGGGCGCTCTGGGTCATCCTCGGCTGACGCGAGGCTTGAGGAACGGAGACATGGCCGACAGCGAGCGCGTGATGGTCGACTTCAGAACCGAGCCGGCCCGCTACAAGCACTGGAAGCTCGGCGTCGATGGGCGGGTGGCCACGCTGGCCATGGACGTCCGCGAGGACGGCGGCCTGCGGCCGGGCTACGAGCTCAAGCTCAACTCCTACGATCTCGGCGTGGACATCGAGCTCTACGACGCCATCCAGCGTCTGCGCTTCGAGCATCCCGAGGTGGGCGCCGTGATCCTGACGTCGGGCAAGGAGCGTATCTTCTGCGCCGGCGCCAATATCCGCATGCTGAGCCAATCGTCCCACGGCTGGAAGGTGAACTTTTGCAAGTTCACCAACGAGACGCGCAATGCGATCGAGGACGCCACGGCGCACTCGCGGCAGGTCTACCTGTGCGCGGTCAACGGCCCCTGCGCCGGCGGTGGCTACGAGATGGCCCTGGCCACCGACCACATCATCATGGCCGATGACGGCAACACCACCGTGGCGCTGCCGGAGGTGCCCCTGCTCGCCGTGCTGCCCGGAACCGGCGGGCTCACGCGGCTCGTGGACAAGCGTCACGTGCGCCGGGACCGGGCCGACTTCTTTTCCACGCTCGAGGAAGGAATCAAGGGGCAGCGCGCTGTCGAATGGCGCCTGGTGGACGAGGTCGTGCCGCGCTCGCAGCTCGAAGAGACGGCGCGGCGACGGGCCGCCGAGCTTGCGGCCCGAAGCGACAGGCCGCCGGGAGCACGAGGAATCCGGCTGGAGCCCCTCGCGCGGACCATCGAGGCGAACCGGGTCGCCTACAGCCACGTGACATGCCAGATCGACAGGGAGCGGGGCGTCGCCGAGATCACCGTGAGCGCGCCCAATGCGCCGCCGCCGGTCGATCTCCAGGGTATCCAGGCGGCGGGCTGCGCCTTCTGGCCGCTGGCCGTGGCGCGGGAGCTCGACGATCTGATCCTGCATTTGCGGACCAACGAGGACGCGATCGGCCTCTGGGCGTTCCGGACGGCAGGCAGCGGCGACTTGGTCGAAGCGTATGACCGCGCATTGCTCGATCACGCCTCCGACTGGCTCGTGCGCGAGATTCGGCTGTATCTGAAGCGCACCCTCAAGCGGCTCGATGTCTCGTCGCGCTCGATCTTCGCACTGATCGAGCCCGGCTCGTGCTTCGCGGGCACCCTGCTCGAGCTGGCGCTGGCGGCGGACCGCTCCTATATGCTGGACGGACCGCGCCAGGGCGATCCGCAGCCTCCCGCGAGCGTGAGGCTGACCGGGATGAACTTCGGTCCCTACCCGATGGTCAATGGCTTGACGCGGCTGGAGAGCCGGTTTCTGGCCGAGCCGGGCCGGGTTGACGACCTCAAGGGGCGCGTCGGCGAGGAGCTGGACGCGGCGGCGGCCGAAGGCGCCGGCCTCGTTACCTTCGCCCCCGACGACATCGACTGGGACGACGAGGTGCGGATCGGGATGGAGGCGCGGGCGGCATTCTCGCCGGACGCGCTGACCGGCATGGAGGCCTCGCTCAGGTTCGGCGGACCCGAAACCCTCGAGAGCAAAATCTTCAGTCGCCTGTCGGCTTGGCAGAACTGGATCTTCCAGCGCCCGAACGCCGTGGGCCCGAAGGGCGCGCTGAAGGTGTACGGGACAGGCCAGCGCAGCGACTTCGACCGCGGGAGAGTGTGATGGCGGGCATCGATTACGTCGAGCAGATTCCGAACAACGTGAACCTGAATGAGAACCGGCGGCTGCTCCGCGCCCTCGAGGAATGGCAGCCCAAGTTCCTCGAGTGGTGGAAGGACATGGGCCCGCACGGCTACCAGGCGAAGGAGGTCTACCTGCGCACCGCGATCAGCGTCGACGCGCAGGGCTGGGCGAAGTTCGGCTATGTCCGGATGCCGGAGTATCGCTGGGGCATCTTCCTGGCCGAGCCCGAGTCCGGACGGCAGATCAACTTCGGCGATCACCAGGGCAGCCCGGCGTGGCAGGAGGTGCCCGGCGAGTACCGCGGCGTTCTGCGCCGGCTGATCGTCACCCAGGGAGACACCGAGCCCGCCTCGGTGGAGCAGCAGCGACATCTCGGGCGGACGTGTCCGTCGCTCTACGACCTCCGCAATCTCTTCCAGGTCAACGTGGAAGAGGGGCGTCATCTCTGGGCCATGGTCTACATCCTCGACGCCCATTTCGGCCGCGACGGGCGCGAGGAATCCGAGGCGCTGCTGCAGCGCCGCTCGGGTGATGCCGACAAGCCGCGCATCCTCGGGGCGTTCAACGAGAAGACGCCGGACTGGCTGTCGTTCTTCCTCTTCTGCTACTTCACCGACCGCGACGGCAAGTATCAGTTGGCGAGCCTCGCCGAGAGTGGCTTCGATCCGCTGTCGCGCACCTGTCGCTTCATGCTGACCGAGGAGGCGCACCACATGTTCGTCGGCGAGACGGGCATGGGCCGCATCGTGCAGCGCACCTGCGAGCTGATGCGCGAGCACAAGACCGACGACGTGCGGAAGTTCGGCGCCCTCGACTTGGCGATCATCCAGCGGTACATCAATTTCCACTGCTCGGTGTCGCTGGATCTGTTCGGCTCCGAGATCTCGACCAATGCCGCCAACTTCTACACGATGGGGCTCAAGGGTCGGTTCGAGGAGACGAAGAAGACCGATGACCACCGCCTCAAGGACGCGACATACTCCGTGACTGAGCTGGACGGGGAGCGGATGACGACGCGGGAGGAGGCGGCGCTGCTGTCGCTGAACGAGCGGCTGCGCGACGACTACGTGGCCGACTGCAACCGTGGCCTCGCGCGATGGAACCAGATCATCAAGAGTCATGGCATCGACTTCGAACTCAGGCTGCCGCACCGGGGCTTCCACCGCGCCATCGGCGCCTTCGCCGAGGTCAAGGTCTCACCCGACGGCCGGGTCGTCAGCGAGGCCGAGTGGGACGCTAGGCACCACGAGTGGCTGCCCACCGAGGACGACAAGGTATACGTCGCGAGCCTGATGCGGCCGGTGACGGAGCCCGGGAAGTTCGCCAACTGGATCGCCCCGCCGGCCCGCGGCATCAACGGCCAGCCGGTGGATTTCGAGTACGTCCGGCTGGTCTGAGCGGAGTGGGCCAGTGTTGCAGCGGTCCGATGCCGGAGTGAACCGAGCGCGGGGGGAGCAATGGCCATCCGAGCGATCGCGTCGAAGGAGCTGGGGCCGGTCCTGGGCATGTACTCGCATGGCATGGTCGCGACGGCCGGCGAAATCGTGGTCGTGGCTGGGCAGGTGGGGATGGACGGCGCGGGCAAGCTGGTGGGCCCGGGCGACGTCCGGGCGCAGACCAAGCAGGC
This sequence comes from Candidatus Methylomirabilota bacterium, assembly GCA_046727155.1. Lineage (GTDB taxonomy): Bacteria > Methylomirabilota > Methylomirabilia > Rokubacteriales > CSP1-6 > DASSSH01. The sequence goes on from JBKPCB010000133.1 coordinate 11,045, forward strand.
CTTCGAGAATATCCTCAAGGTCTTGAAGGCGGCGGGCTGCGGGATGAAGGACGTGGTCCGCTTCCAGACCTTCCTGACTCACGCCTCGGACATCGACGGATTCATGCAGGCCCGCCGCGATGTCTTTCCCGGCTACTTCCCCGACGGCGTGTATCCGCCGAACACCATCCTGGTCGTGTCGCGGCTGGTCCAGCCCGAGCTGCTCATCGAGATCGAAGCCATGGCGGTCAAGCCCGCTGCGGCCGAGGGCCGGGCCAAGTCGCGACCTGCCGCTCGGCCCACGGGGCGGCGCCCGGCCAAGCGGAGGCGGTGATGATCCAGATTCCGGCTCGGTTCAATGCCGCGCGGTTCTTCGTCGACCGTCACGTCGAAGAGGGGCGCGGCGGCAAGGTCGCCTTCTTCTACGAGGACACTGCGCTCACCTATGCCGCCCTCCAGGAGCTCGTGAACCGCACGGGGAATGCCCTGCTGGACCTGGGTGTTCAGCCCGAGCAACGCGTGCTCTGTCTGCTGTTCGACTCGCCGGCTTTCCTCGGCGCGTTCTGGGGCGCGATCAAGATCGGCGCGATTCCGATCCCGGTGAACACCATGATGCGGGGCCAGGACTATCTCTACTTCCTGAATGACAGCCGCGCCCCCGTGGCCGTCATCTCCGAGCCGCTCCTCGCCGAGGCCGGCCCGATCCTGAGCGAGGCCAAGTATCTCAAGCATGTCGTGGTGGTCGGCAAGGCCTCGGGCAAACAGCTCGGCTTCGACGATTGGGTTGGCAAGGCCTCGGGCAAGCTCGAGGCCGCCGACGCCTCCAAGGACGATCCGGCCTTCTGGCTCTACTCCTCGGGATCCACCGGCCGGCCGAAGGGCGCCGTCCATCTCCAACACGACATGGTCTATTGCTCGGAGACCTACGCCACGCAGGTGCTCGGCATGACCGAGCACGATCGCACGGTGTCCGCGGCCAAGCTCTTCTTCGCCTACGGTCTCGGCAACAATATGTATTTCCCGATGCACGTGGGTGGCCAGGGCGTGCTCTATCCGCATCGGCCCATGCCCGAGGCCATGTTCGAGCTGATCCACCGTCACAAGCCGACGCTCTTCTTCGGCGTCCCCACGCTGTACGCCGCGATGCTCCAGGTCAAGGAGGCGGAGAAGCGCTTCGACCTCTCCTCGCTCCGCCTCTGCATCTCGGCGGGCGAGGCCCTGCCGGAGGAGCTGTACAAGCGCTGGCGCGAGAAGTTCGGTGTGGAGGTGCTGGACGGCATCGGCACAACCGAGATCCTGCACATCTTCCTTTCGAACCGTCCGGGCAAGGTGCGGGCCGGCTCCACCGGCATGCCGGTGCCGGGCTACGAAGCCATCCTCGTCGACGATGAAGGTCGCCTGGTGCCGCAGGGCGAGATCGGCAACCTGCGGGTCAAGGGCGACTCGACCATGGCCTACTACTGGAACCAGCACGAAAAGACCAAGGAGACGCTCTTCGGCCACTGGATCCAGACCGGTGACAAGTACTATCAGGACAAGGACGGCTACTTCTTCTACTGCGGGCGCGCCGACGACATGCTCAAAGTGGGCGGCATCTGGGTCTCGCCCGTCGAGGTGGAGAACACGCTGGTCGGCCATCCCGCCGTTCTGGAGGCCGCCGTTGTGGGGCAGGAGGACACCGACAAGCTCGTGAAGCCGCGGGCCTTTGTCGTGCTCAAGGAAGGCCAGTCCGGCTCGCCCCAGCTCGAAGCCGAACTCAAGGGCTTCGTCAAGGACAAGATCGCCCCCTACAAGTACCCGAGGTGGATCGAGTTCGTTTCCGAGCTCCCCAAGACTGCGACCGGCAAGATCCAGCGCTTCAAGCTGAGGAAATGAAGAACGCGACGGACCGTGGGAGGTCATCCCGACGGCCCGCCGCGCGTGGGGGAGTGGAGTCACCTAGCCACACACGTTGTGACCCGGCACCCACTGTTGCGCGTACGTGTAGTTGCCATAGGCGTCCACGTACGGCTGGCTCACCCAATGCCCTGGCTCATACACGCAGCTCGGAGCCGGCGCGTAATAGCCTGGGCCATAGAACGCAAAGCCCGGAGCATAGAAGCCAAAGGAGATGCGAGGCTCGAAGCGCTCGTGGCGCTCGAAGCGCTCGCCGCGCCAATGGCGCCAGTGTTCCTGGGCCTGAGCCGGTACGGCCGACAGCGCTGCGACAGCCAGCACCGCCAGCGAGAGAATCAGTTTGCGAATCATCTGTGACCTCCTTTTTTGGGACTACACATGTAAGACGATTCGCCATGGCGCCTGATGCGGTGAAATTTTGACCGCGTTCTTCGATCGACGCATTGAGACACTCGACGTTGATGCGTTGCGTGCCCACCAGTGGCAGCGGCTGCAGCGCCTGGCCAAGGCGATCTATCCCGCCAACGCATTCATCACCCGGAAGTGGAACGCGGCCGGTCTCTCTGCTCCAGGTGATCTGCGCGGCTGGGACGACTTCTTCCGCTTGCCGTTCACCGTCAAGAGCGAGCTGGTCGACGACCAAGCGGCCAACCCTCCCTTCGGCACCAACCTCACCTATCCGCAGGAGCGCTACATCCGCGTACACCAGACGTCGGGCACCACGGGGCCGCCGCTGCGCTGGCTCGACACGGAGGAATCCTGGGCGTGGTGGGCACGCTGCTGGTGCTTCGTGCTGCGCGGCGCCGGGCTCGGGCCTGGGGCGCGCATCTTCTTTCCCTTCTCCTTCGGGCTCTTCGTCGGTTTCTGGGCCGGCTTCGAGGGCGCGCGGGCTCTCGGAGCCATGGCTATTCCGGGTGGCGGCCAGGATTCCGCTCAGCGCCTGGCCGCGCTCGAATCGCTCGGGGCCACCGCGATCTGCTGCACGCCCTCGTACGCCCTGCACCTGGCCGAGGCCGCCCGGGAACGCGGCGTGGAGCTGCACAAGCTCGGACTCCGCGCGACGGTGCACGCCGGCGAACCCGGGGCGGGGATTCCCGCGGTGCGAGCGCGGATCGAAGGGGCCTGGGGGGCACGGGCCTACGACCATTCGGGCATGACCGAGATGGGCGCGTACGGATTCGAGTGCGCGGCTCAATCGGGACTGCACGTGAACGAAAGCGAGTTCATCGCGGAAGTCATCGATCCGGCCACGGGAGCTCCGGCGCGCGAGGGAGAGCTGGTGCTCTCCAATCTCGGCCGCACGGGCTCCCCGGTGCTGCGCTACCGGACCGGGGACCGAGTGCGGCTGGCCGAGCAACCCTGCGGCTGCGGCCGGACCTTCGCGCGGCTCGACAGCGGCATCCTCGGGCGCGTGGACGACATGCTCATTGTCCGGGGCGTCAACGTTTTCCCCTCGGCCCTGGAGGGCATCCTGCGCCGCTTCCCCGCGGTGGACGAGTTCATGATCGAGGTCTACCGCCGGACCGAGATGGACGAGGTGCGGCTCCTGGTCGAGATCAACGGCGCGGCCGACGTGCCCGCCGCCGTGCGGGAGGCGATACGCGTCGACCTGGGGATCCGTGTGGAGGTGGTGCGGGTGCCGGCCCGCAGCCTCCCGCGCTACGAGCTCAAGGCCCGGCGCCTCGTGCGGCGCGCGAGCGAATAGCCCCGGCCCTCTCCCCCGGCGCTTGGAAGGAGGGCGACCTCGCTCCGTCTGGGTGAGGTCCCACCCTACTGACCGACGATGTCCCCCTTCATGCCGCCGAGCGCGCCAAGCAGCTCGCTCTTCTCCTGCGCCCCGACCTTGAACTTGTCCAGGCTCTTCACCAGATCCTCGACCAGCGCATTGAACTCGGCCTCCGAGATCCTCATGCCCGCGTGGGCCACCTTCATCGGCTGCCCCGTGTATTTGCACGGCCCACCGCCGGCCTCGCAGATCTGGTCCACCAGCATCGTCTTCAGCCGCGGAATATTGGCATTCGCGAAGCGCTGGTTGATGCGCGAGTCACCCGCCACGTTGCCGATGAAGTCGTCCACGACTGCCTGGATGGCGGACTTGCCGCCGAGCCGGTCGTAGAGGGACTTCTTCTCCATCATCGCGCCGCCTGCGCAGCCGGCAGCGAGAACGGCTACCGCCATCACGGTTCCGATCGTCTGGCGCCATTTCATGCTCGGATCCTCCATGGGTGAAAAGTGGTCGGGGGCCAACAGCCTGTCTCACCCCCTCCTACGCAGGCGACCGAGCGGCCGGATGTGTTGACCCCCGGAACGATGGCTGGTACTCATTACGGCGTCATGCCGCCCGCCCGGGGCCAATCCGACGAGCCAGCCACGCTCATAGCCCGCATCGCGCAAGGGGATCGCGAAGCTTTCAGTCGCTTCTACGATGTCTTCGCGGGCACCGCGTTCGGCCTGATACGGCGGATGCTTAGAGACTCGGCCGCATCCGAGGAAGTGCTCCAGGATGTCTTCCTCCAGATCTGGCGAGAGGCCGCTCAGTACGATCCCAGGCGGGGCAGTCCAGCGGCGTGGCTCATCACCAAGGCCAAGACGCGGGCAATCGACAAGCTCCGGTCCATACGTAGAAGAGATAAGACGTTTGTGGCGCCGGTTGACGAGGCGACGGCGCGCCAGAGCGATCCGGCGGCCCCGAATCCGGGAATTGTGGCCGAGGAGCGTGGTCTGGTGCAAAGCGCATTGGCCCAGCTGCCCTCTGCCCAGCGGCGGGTGATCGAGTTGGCGTTCTTCGAGGGCCTGACCCAGACGGAGATCGCCGCCAGGTTGGGTGAGCCCCTCGGGACGGTGAAGACGCGGGCCCGCTCGGGGCTCGAGCGGCTGCGAGGCATCCTGAAGGGCGAGAGGTTTCCGGCGACATGAACCGCGACGAGATCATCGAGCTGGCGGCGCTCTATGCCCTGGGTGGGCTCGAGGGCGAGGACCGCGCGCGGTTCGAGGCGCTGCTCGAGTCTGGCGACGCCGACGCCATCGCAGCCGTGCGTGACTTCCAGGACGTGCTGGGGACACTTGCCGTTTCGGCATCTGTGGCGCCTCCTCCCGGTGTGAAGGCCGCGCTGATGTCCCGGCTCGAGGCCGAGACCCGCCCGGTGCCTCGCCCGCCTCGACGGAGCACGCTCTGGCCCGCCGTCTGGGCGAGCGCGCTTGCGGCCGGCCTCGCGGCCCTCATCGTGGCCCTGTCGGTGTCGATGACGTACGAAAAGCGAGTGGCCGAGCTCGCGAAGGAGTCGGCGGCGCTGCGAGGCCAGCTGGAGCGTGAGCGGGCGGTGATCGCCCTGGTGCAGGATCCCGCCACGCGCGTGGTGGTCCTGGCCGGACTTCGCCCGGCGCCGGATGCCAAGGCGCGAATGCTCTGGCATGCCCGGGCGGGTGGGCTGCTCCTCGTCAGCGGAGGGCTGCCGCCCGCGCCCGAAGGCAAGGCCTACGAGCTCTGGGCCATCGTCGGAAAGAACGCGCCGGTCCCGGCCGGGGTCTTCACGGTGGACACCAAGGGTACGGGGAGCCTGCGCGTGGCGCCGCTGCCGGGCGTGGAGCAGGTGGACGTCTTTGCCGTCACGCTCGAGCCTGAGGGTGGCGTGCCCGCGCCCACCGGCCCCATGTATCTGGCCGGGAAGAACTAACCTTTCAGGCGTGCCTCGAGGCGGGCCTTCACCGCCGGCCACTCGCTGTCCAGGATGGAGTAATAAACCGTATCCCGCTGGTAGCCCCGCACGTTCATGTGCTTGCGCAGGACGCCCTCGCGCACGGCGCCGAGCCGCTCGATGGCCTGCTGAGAGCGGACGTTGCGGCCGTCGGTCTTGAGCGCCACCCGTACGCAGCCGAGCCGCTCGAAGCAGTGGGTCAGGAAGAGGAACTTCGATTCCGTATTGGCGGGTGTGCGCCAGTAGGCGCGCGCCAGGAAAGTCGAGCCGATCTCCACCTGCCGGTCCGCTGGCCGGATGTCCAGCAGACGCGTCGATCCGATGACCTCGCGGGTCTCATTCCAGATTTGGGCGAAGACCATGATGTGGCCCTTGGCCATCAAGGCTCGGGCCTCGCGGATCAGGGTCAGGGTCTCCTCGATCCGGACGGGCGGAGGCCAGACGAGATACCGGCATACGTCTTCGTCCTGCATGCTCTTGAAGATGCCCGGCGCGTGGCGCTCCTCGATCGGCTCCAGGGTGATGGAGCGCCCGCTCAGCGTCACCGGCGTGAGGTCCACGGCGCGCCCCTTTAGCGCGCGCGGAGCCGCGCGGCGTGCAGGACGGCGATGATCGTCATCGAGTCCTTGATCTCCCCGCGCTCGATCATCCCGACCACCTCGCCGAACGGGAAGGCCCGGCGCTCGATGAACTCCGTGCGATCGGCCGGGCGTGAAGCGGGCCGCAGGTCCTCGGCCAGATAGAGATGCGCGACCTCGCGCATGATGCTCTTGGAAGTGTGGAAGTCGCCGAGCTTCGTGAGTCGGCCGGCCGCGTAGCCGGCTTCCTCGGTCAGCTCTCGCTGGGCGGCCTGCTCCAACGTTTCGCCCGGGTGCTGAGCGCCGGTTGGGATTTCCCAGTAGAAGTCTCGTGCCACATAGCGGTACTGTCCGACCAGCAGCACCGTGTCCCGATCGACGAGCGGCAGCACCCCCACGCACTCGGCGCACTCGACGACGCCGTAAATGGTCGTGCGACCGTCGGGCAGCTCGGCGATGTCCTCGCGCACCTTGATCCAGCGGTTCTCATACACGGGGCGCGTGGCAGTCGTCTTCCACGGAGTGCGGGACCACGGCGGGGACTGATCGGGCGCGGTCATGGGTCCGACCTTTTGTATCATGCTCCGAGGCCTCAGACATCCGGTTGATTGTGCCGGGGACGGTGGGTGGCTATAATCGTCCTGGTCATTCATGAAGGTCATTCTCCGCAATCCCAGAAAAGAGGTCGAGATCAGCGGCAAGCGCCGGGTCAAGGACCTGCTCGCGGATCTCGACATCCTGCCGGGCACTGTGCTCGTCATCCGGGGCAGCGAGCTCCTCACGGGCGACGCCGTGGTCGGCGGCGACGACGTGGTTGAAGTGCGCCCCGTGATGTCCGGCGGCTCCAACGAGGCGATCCGATGAAGTGCCGTAAGTGCGGTGGTGCCGCGGCGCTCGAGCTGCGCCGCCACAACGCAGCCTTCTGCTCGCCCCATTTCCTGGAGTTCTTCCGCAAACAGGTGGCCGAGGCGGTGCACAAGCATCGGATGTTCACGCGCGACGAGTCGGTGATGGTTGCCGTGTCGGGGGGAAAGGACTCTCTGGCGCTCTGGGACGTGCTGATCGAGGACGGCTACCAGACGACGGGTCTCTACCTTGACCTCGGCATCTTCGACTACTCGCAGGAGTCCAAGGCCAAGTGTGAGGCGTTCGCCGTCGCGCGCGGCCAGAAGCTCGTGATCGAGCGCGTGGCGGAGGCTGTTGGCGCGCCGATTCCCGAAGTGCAGAAGGCCACTCGCCGGCCGACCTGTTCGGCCTGCGGGCTCTCCAAGCGGTATCTGATGAACCGGGCGGCCCTCGAGCACGGGTATGGGGTCGTCGCCACCGGGCACAATCTGGACGACGAGGCCGCCACACTCTTCGGCTCCGTGATGCACTGGCAGACGGACGCGCTGCCCCGGCAGTCGCCGGCGCTGGCTTCGACGCATCCGAAGCTCGTCCGGCGGGTGAAACCGCTCTACCGCCTCTCGGAACTGGAGACCGCGGCCTATGCCTTCCTCCGCGGCATCGACTACATCGTGGAAGAGTGTCCCTTCGCCAAGGGCGCCACGTCCATCGCGCACAAGGAACTGCTCAACCGTCTCGAGGAGGCGTCGCCGGGATCCAAGCACAATTTTCTCTTCGGCTTTCTGGAAAAAGCGAGGCCGGCCTTCGAGCGCATTGAGTCGGTCGTCCTGCAGGAGTGCTCCTCCTGTGGGCAGGTGACGACGGGAGCCGTCTGTGCCTTCTGCAAGCTCGCCGACCAGGTGAAGCGGCATCGGTCGTGATAAGATGAATCGCGGTTCAGTGAGTCTCAGTCACCTACACGGGAGGTTCGTATGCGCAATGCGGTGATCGTCGGGGCGGCCCGGACCGCTGTCGGCAAGAAGAACGGCAAGCTGTCCGGGGTGCGTCCGGACGACCTGCTGGCGCACACGCTGAAGTCGCTCACCGAGCGGGTCGGCGTTGACCCGAGCGAGATTGAGGATGTCGTGATCGGCTGCGTCGATCAGGTGGGCGAACAGGGGATGAACATCGCCCGGAACGCGGCGCTTATCGCCGGTTTTCCCCTGGACGTCTGCGGCACCACGCTCGACCGCATGTGCGGCTCGGGCCAGCAGGCAGCCAACTTCGCCGCCATGGGCGTGATGGCGGGTCAGTACGAGTGCGTGATCGGCGGCGGCGTCGAGAACATGAGCCGTGTCCCCATGGGCGCCAACGGCATCGGGCCCGGAGAAGGCCCGCTGTCTCCCAAGCTCCAGGCGCTCTACAACATCATCCCGCAGGGTCTCTCGGCC
>JBKPCB010000134.1:0-10995 GCA_046727155.1 Candidatus Methylomirabilota bacterium
GTGCTGGTCCTCACGGACTGTCCGAACCACGAGCGCGCCGAAGGCCTGCTCGAAGGCTCGCGCGGGGCGGACAGTCGGGTGCTCAACATCGACCACCATCCCGACAACCGCCGCTACGGCACCGTGAACTGGATCGATGCCTCCGCGGCGGCCACGGGCGAGATGGTCTTCGATCTGGTGCGGGCGCTGGGGCTCAAGATGACCCGGGAGATCGCCCTCAATCTCTTCACCGCGCTCCATACCGACACGGGCTCTTTTCGCTACTCGAACACGACGGCTCGCACGTTTCAGATCGCCGCCGAGTTGACGGCCTGCGGCGCCGAGCCCGCGCTTGTCTCCGACCGGCTGTATCAGCGCCGGCCCAAGGAAGCGCTCGTGAAGCTGGGCGAGGTGCTCCAGCGCGTGCAGGTGAGCGCGGACGGGCGCGTGGCCTGGCTCGCCGTCCCGCGCGGCCTCGCGTCGGAGGCCTTCCTGGCCGCCGAGGATCTGGTGACCTACCCGCGCTCGATCGAGGGCGTGCAGGTGGCTGTGCTCCTGCGCGAGGAAGCGCCGGGCGTGGTAAAGGCGAGCCTGCGCGGCAAGGGTGAGGTGGCCGTCAATCGGATCGCGCATCGCTTCGGCGGCGGCGGCCATGAGAATGCCGCGGGCTGCACCCTCGCGGGCACGCTCGAGGATGCCACGGCGACACTGCTTGCCGCGGTCAAGCAGATCCTCGACGCCCAGGCCCCGTGAGCGCGCCGCGGCGCTCGGGCGTCCTTCCCGTCGAGAAGGGTTCCGGAGTCACGTCGTTCCAGGTCGTGGCCCATCTCCGCCGCGTGATGCGGGCCCCGCGGGTCGGCCACGGCGGCACCCTCGACCCCGACGCCACCGGCGTCTTGCCCATCCTCATCGGCGAGGCGACCAAGCTCACACCCTATCTCATCGACCTCGACAAGGAATACGTCGCCACGGTGCGACTCGGACTCGTCACCGAGACCCAGGATCTCTCGGGCGCAGTGATCGACACGCGTCCGGTGCCGGATCTGGACGTCGCCGCCATCGAGACCGCCTTGCGGCTCTTCGTCGGAACCATCCGGCAGATCCCACCGATGTACTCGGCAATTCACCAGGGCGGCCGGCGCCTCTATGAACTTGCGCGTGAAGGAGTCGAGGTCGAGCGGGCGCCGCGCGAGGTGACGGTTCACTCGATCCAGCTTGAGGCGGTGAGCCTCCCCGATTTCGTGATCCGCGTGCGCTGCGGCAAGGGCACCTACGTGCGGACCCTGGCCGCCGACATCGGCGCGCGTCTCGGCTGCGGCGCCGCCCTCGCCTCCCTTGTGCGCACCCGCGTCGGGCCGTACGCGCTCGATCACGCCGTCCCCTGGGCGGAGCTGAAAGAGGCCCGCGTCGGCGCGGCGCTCTGGCCGCGCGTGCTCCCGCCCGATTCGGCGCTGGCTCACTTCGCCATCGTGAGCCTCGACGGCGAGCGCGCTCGGCAGTTCGCCCACGGCCAGACGGTCCCGTCGGAGGGGGCGCCCGACGGCTTCGCGCGCGTCTACGGACCCGACGGCTTCCTCGGAGTGGGACAGTCGCGCCGTGGAGCGGTTAAACCCGAACGTCTCCTCCATGCGGATCCTTCGCGGCCTTCCATCCTTCCCGCCTGAGCTCCGGCCTTCCGTCGTTGCGCTCGGGGCCTTCGACGGCATCCACCTGGCGCATGCGAAGATCCTGACGACCGCCGTGGAGCGAGCGCGCGTGCTCCGCGTCGCCGCCGTCGCCTGCACCTTTGATCCGAATCCGGCGCTCGTGCTGCATCCCGGGCGGGCGCCGGCGCCCATCGCGCCGCCGGAGGAGAATCTGGCGCGCATTGCCGAGCTGGGGCTCGATGCGGCGCTGGTCATCCCGTTCACACTCGAGTTCTCGCGGATCGAGGCCGAGGACTTCGTGGAGGAGGCGCTCCAGAAGACGCTGGGCGCGCGCGAAGTCGTCGTGGGCTTCAACCACACCTTCGGCCGCGAGGCGCGCGGGACGGCCGCGCTGCTCAAGGAGCTGGGCCCGCGCCACGGCTTTGTCGCCCACGTGCTGCCGCCGCTGCAGGTGCAGGGACAGACCGTGTCCTCGAGCGCCATCCGCGAGGCGCTGAGGGAGGGAGACGTGGAGCTGGCGCGGGCCTTCCTCGGCCGCCCGTACTCGATCAGCGGCACGGTGCTGCGCGGCGCGGGGCGGGGGCGGAGCCTGGGATTTCCCACGGCCAACCTGCGTCCCGATCGGCCGCTGCTCCTGGCCCCGGGCGTCTATGCGGCGCGCGCCGTCTGGGACGGGACCCGAAAAGACGCGGTGGTCAATGTAGGGTACCGGCCCACCTTTGGCGAGAACCAGTACTGGGTCGAGGCCTATGTCTTCGACTTCACCGGTGACCTCTATGACCGGATCCTCGCGCTCGAGTTCTTCGATCGGATCCGGCCCGAAATGAAGTTCCCCGGGGTCGAGGCGCTCAAGACGCAGATCGCCGCCGACATGGATTCGGCGCGGCGCCTGCTGGCGACCCAGGCGGCGCGGGGCTAAAGGCTTTACCCGAGTAGACCCCCGTGTTAGACTCCGTACAGCGTTGACAAGGGGTTAGCAGCGTCTAACGAACCCGTTCCAACGGAGCCGCCGCAGGGGCTCTGGGGGCGTGGCGATTGGGGGGGGAGCCCCCGGGAGGAACCTGCATGCGGCTGTCCGTTGAGAAGAAGAAGAGCCTGATCGAGCAGTTCAAAGTGCACGATGGGGATACCGGCTCACCCGAAGTGCAGATCGCGCTGCTTTCGGAACGCATCAACGGGCTGACCGACCATTTCAAGACCCACCTGAAGGATCATCACTCCCGACGCGGTCTGCTGATGCTCATCGGCAAGCGCCGCGGCCTGCTCGAGTACCTGCGCAAGAAAGACCCGGAGCGTTACCGAACCGTCACGGAAAAGCTCGGGATCCGCAAGTGACGGCGGATCCAGACAGGCTCTCTCCCCGGTTCCCCCGGCCCCGCCGGGCCACATTCATCGCCGCACTCACCTTAGCTGGAGGAAGCTGATCGTATGGCTCATACCGTACAAACCCAGGTCAACAACACGGTCCTGTCGATTGAGACCGGCAAGGTCGCGAAACAGGCCGAAGGCGCGGTGGTGGTGCGCTGCGGCGGCACCATCGTGCTCAGCACCGTGGTGGCAGCCAAGACCCCGATGGAAGGCCGCGACTTTTTGCCGCTGACGGTCGAGTATCGGGAGCGCGCCTATGCGGGCGGCAAGATCCCAGGCGGTTTCTTCAAGCGCGAGGGGCGTCCCGACGAGAAGGAAACCCTGACCTGCCGCCTCATCGACCGGCCCGTCCGCCCGCTTTTCCCGAAAGGCTTCCGGAACGAGACCCAGGTGATCAACCTGGTCATCTCGGCCGACGACGAGAACGATCCGGACGTGCTCGCCATGGTGGGCTCCTCCGCGGCCCTGTGCCTGTCCGGTCTGCCATTCGCGGGCCCGCTGGGTGCGGTGCGCGTCGGTCTCGTGGACGGCAAGCTGGTGGCCAATCCCACCTACAAGCAGATCGCGGCCTCACCGCTCGAGCTCGTGATCGCCGCCACCGAGGACGCGGTCCTCATGGTGGAGGCGGGTGCCAAGGAGGTCAGCGAGGAGCAAATCCTCGAGGCCCTCGCATTCGGCCACGAGCAGTGCCGGCAGCTGGCCCGCATCCAGAAGGACCTGGCCGCCAAGGCCGCCAAGTCGCGCTGGGCATTCGAAGCCGAAGTGGCCGCGGACCCGGCGCTCGAGGCCAGAGTAAAAGAGCTCGCCGCTGCGAAGCTCGCGCAGGCGCTCTCGATCCACGAGAAGCAGGCCCGCGCCCAGGCCATGGAATCCATCTTCGAAGGAGTCTCAGCCGCCATCAGCGGCGACGACGCGGTCCGGGCGAAGGCCCGTGAGTACTTCGAGAAGCTCGAGAAGGCCGAGGTTCGGCGGCTCATCGTGGAGAAGGGCATTCGCGTCGATGGCCGCAGCGTCAAGGAAGTGAGGCCCATCTGGTCCGAAGTCGGCTATCTGCCGCGCGCCCACGGCTCGGCGCTCTTCACGCGCGGCGAAACCCAGGCTCTGGTCGCGGCCACGCTGGGCACCAAGAACGACGAGCAGAAGATGGAGTCCTTCGAAGGCGACACCTACCGCCGCTTCATGCTCCACTACAACTTCCCGTCGTTCTCCACGGGTGAAGTGAAGCGCTTCGGGACGCCTGGCCGCCGCGAGATCGGCCACGGCGCTCTGGCCCACCGGGCCATCGAGGCGGTGCTGCCCACCAAGGAGACGTTCCCCTACACGATCCGTATCGTCTCCGACATCCTCGAGTCGAACGGCTCCTCGTCGATGGCCACGGTCTGCGGCGCGTCCATGGCGCTGATGGACGCGGGCGTGCCGCTTCAGGCGCCGGTGGCGGGCATCGCGATGGGGCTCGTCAAGGACGGCGACAAGGTCGGCATCCTCACGGACATCATGGGCTCGGAGGACCACTACGGCGACATGGACTTCAAGGTCGCCGGGACGGAGAAGGGCATCACCGCGCTGCAGATGGACATCAAGATCGCCGGCGTCTCCGTCGACGTCATGCGCCAGGCCTTGGCCCAAGCGAAGGAGGCGCGGCTGCACGTGTTGGGCAAGATGGCCGAGACGATCAAGACTCACCGCGCGGAGATGAGCCCGTACGCCCCGCGCTTTGTCACCATCAAGATCCGCCCCGAGAAGATCCGCGAGATCATCGGTCCCGGCGGGAAGGTCATCCGCGGCATCCAGGAGAAGACAGGCGCCAAGATCGACGTCGAGGACGACGGCAAGGTGACCGTGTTCTCCTCGAGCAGCGAGGCCGCTCAGATGGCCATCGGCATCATCCAGGACATTTGCCGCGAGGCGGAGCTGGACCGCGTCTACCTGGGCAAGGTCAAGAGCATCAAGGAGTTCGGAGCCTTCGTCGAGATCATCCCCGGCAACGAGGGGCTGCTGCATATCTCCCAGATCGCCGAGAATCGCATCCGGGCAGTCAGCGACGTCCTCTCGGAGGGCGACGAGGTGGCCGTCAAGGTGATCGAGATCGACGGCAATGGCAAGATTCGGCTGTCGCGCAAGAGCGCGCTGCGGGATCAGCCGCAGATGGCGGAGCGAGAGAAACTGAAGATCGAGCCGGCGGCGGCGTCGGGCGGCAGCCGGCAGTAGCGGCGCCGGCCCCCACAGCCGTCGGGGGAGGGCGGGCGTGCCTTATCGCAAGAGCGTGCTGCCGAACGGCATCCGCGTGGTCACCGAGACCATGCCCCAGGTGCGGTCGGTGGCCGTCGGAGTCTGGGTCGAGACCGGCTCCCGGATGGAGCCGGAGCCGCGCGGCGGCATTTCCCTCCTGATCGAGCATCTCGTCTGCAAGGGGACCCTCAGACGCTCCGCCGAGGACATCGCCCGGGCCATCGACTCCGTCGGCGGCCAGATGGACGCGTTCACAGCCAAGGAGTACACCTGCTTTTACGTCAGCGTCCTCGACGAGCACCTGCCGCTGGCTGTGGACGTGCTCACCGACATTCTGATGCACCCGCTGTGCGCCCCCGAGGATCTCGAGAAGGAGAAGGCGGTGGTCTTCCAGGAGATCAAGATGGTGGAGGACACGCCCGACGACCTGATCCACGATCTCTTCGCCGAGCAGGTGTGGGCGGGACATCCCCTCGGCCGTCCGATCCTGGGGCGCTGGGACGTCGTGCGCGGCCTGGATCGCGAGACGGTGCTGAGCCATTTCGCCGAGGAGTACGCCCCTCCGCGGATCATCGTGGCGGTGGCGGGGCACGCCGAGCACGCTCGGGTCGTGGACATGTTCGCTTCCCGTTTCAACGGGTTCGCCCGACCGGTGGCGCCGCACGTGCTGACGCCGCCCACGCTGCACCCCGGAGTCCACGTCGTCAAGAAGCCGCTCGAGCAGGTCCAGGTCGTGCTGGGGTTCCCGGGCGTGCCCGACACGGCGCCCGAGCGCTACGCGCTATATCTGCTCAACGACGTGATCGGCGGCAGCATGTCCTCGCGCCTGTTCCAGGAGATCCGCGAGCGGCAGGCTCTCGTCTACTCCGTGCATTCGAGCAACCAGGGCTACCGCGACGGCGGGCTCTTCTACGTCTACGCGGGGACCGACGCGGCCAACCTGGCCAAGGTGCTCAAGGCGCTGCTCAAGGAAGTCCGCGCGCTCAAGAAGGACGGGATCACCGCCGACGAGCTGCGGCGGGCCAAGGAGCACCTCAAGGGCAGCCTCATGCTGTCGCTCGAATCCACCTCGGCGCGCATGAACCGGCTCGGCAAGCAAGAGATGCGCTTCGGCTCGTTCCTGTCCATGGACGAGATGCTGGCGGCCATCGACGGCGTGGAGCTGGACGAGCTGCAGGCCCTCATCCACCGCGTGTTCGACGAGAGCCAGCTCGCGCTGATGACCCTGGGGCCCGTGGACCGGCGAAAATTGCCGCGCGAGCTGCTTCAGAGCTGATGCCCAGCGCGAACGCCGGCACGAAACCGCGCCCGTGGAGGCACGCGTGATCGCCCGATACAGCCGACCGGAGATGACCAGGATCTGGAGCCAGGAGGCGAAGTACGAGGCCTGGCTCCGGGTCGAGCTGGCCGTCTGCGAGGTGTACGGCCGCCGCGGCATCATCCCGGTGGACGCCCTCGGCCGGATCAAGGCCCGCGCCTCGGTCAACGCGCAGCGGATCGACGAGATTGAAGCCACCACCCGCCACGACGTCATCGCCTTCCTGACCAATCTCGAGGAGGCCCTTGGCGCCGATTCGCGCTTCGTGCACATCGGTCTCACTTCCTCGGACGTGGTGGATACGGCTCAGGCGCTGCAGCTTCAGCAGGCGGCGGAGCTCATCCTGGCGGGCCTCGAGCGCTTCCGGGGCGCGGTCAAGGCGCTGGCGCTCAAGCACAAAGTCACTCTCTGCGTGGGCCGGACCCACGGCATCCACGCGGAGCCCATGACCTTTGGCCTCAAGGCCGCCCTGTGGTTCGTCGAGGCGGGCCGGAATCTCGAGCGGCTGAAGCGCGCGCGGGAGGCGGTGAGGGTGGGGAAGATTTCGGGCGCCGTGGGCACCTTTGCCCACGTGGATCCCGATGTTGAGGAGGAGGTCTGCCGGCTGCTCGGCCTCGAGCCGGCGCCGGTCTCGACCCAGGTGGTCCAGCGCGACCGCCACGCCGAGTTCTGCGCGGCGCTGGCCATCGTCGCGGCCTCGCTCGAGAAGGTCGCACTCGAGATCCGCTCGCTCCAGCGCACCGAGATCCTGGAGGCCGAGGAGCCGTTCACCGAGGGCCAGAAGGGCTCGAGCGCCATGCCTCACAAGCGCAACCCGGTCTCGTGCGAGCAGGTCTGCGGGCTGGCCCGCGTGGTTCGGACCAATTCGCTCGCGGCACTCGAGAACGTGGCGCTCTGGCACGAGCGCGACATCAGCCACTCCTCCGTGGAGCGGATCATCCTGCCCGACTCGACCGGCCTGGTGGACTATATGCTGGATCAGATGACGCGGATCATCGAGGGGCTCCAGGTGTATCCGCAGCGGATGAAGGAGAATATGGAGCGCAGCTTCGGGCTCATGTTCTCGCAGCGGGTGCTGCTCACGCTGGCGGACAAGGGGCTGCCACGCCAGCAGGCCTACGAGCTGGTTCAGCGCAACGCCATGCGGGCCTGGCGCGAGCGCACGGCCTTCCGCGAGCTGCTGGCGGCCGACCGCGAGGTCATGGGCCACCTCACCCCAGCGGAGCTGGACGGCTGCTTCGACCCGGCATGGTATCTGCGTAACGTGGACGCGATCTACCGCCGCGCGGGACTGTCCTAGCGCGGCCCAATTCCCACCGTTCCAGGGAGACTTTATGGAGCAGCGAGAGAAGCTCTACGAGGGCAAGGCCAAGATCGTCTACAGCACGGACAAGCCCGGGCTCATTATCCAGTACTTCAAGGACGACGCCACGGCCTTCAACGCGCTGAAGCGCGGCACGATCGTGGGCAAGGGCGTGATCAACAACCGCATGTCGAGCGTGCTCTTCACGCTGCTGGGCAAGCGGGGAGTGCCGACCCACTTCGTTCAGACGCTTTCGGACCGGGAGATGCTCTGCCGCCGGCTCGACATCATCAAGATCGAGACCATCGTTCGCAACGTCGTGGCCGGCAGCCTGGCCAAGCGGACCGGGCTCGAGGAGGGAACGGCGATCACGCAGCCGGTGCTGGAGCTGTACTACAAGTCCGACCCGCTCGGCGACCCGATGATCAACGACGATCATGTCCGCATGCTCAAGCTGGGGACGCCCAAGGAGCTGGCCTGGATGCGGCGGATGGCGCTCAAGATCAATGGCGTGCTCAAGCCCTACCTGGCGCGCAAGGGGCTGATCCTCGTGGACTTCAAGCTCGAGTTCGGCCGGTCCGGCGGCCGGCTGTACCTCGGAGACGAGATCAGCCCGGACACATGCCGCCTCTGGGATGCCCGGACGAAGGAGAAGCTCGACAAAGACCGCTTCCGGCGGGACCTGGGCGGCGTCGAGGAGGCCTATCAGGAGGTGTACCGCCGCGTGGTCGTGGGGGCGGCTTCTTGAAGGCGCGCGTGCTGGTCCGCCTCAAGCAGAGCATCCTGGACGCCCAGGGCGCCTCCGTGAAGCGGGCGCTCGAGGGTCTCGGCTTTCCCGAGGTGCAGGACGTCCGGGTGGGCAAGGTGCTGGACCTGGAGCTGGCCGGGATCAGCGCCGACCAGGCCCGGAAACGGATCGAGGAAATGTGCGGGCGCCTGCTGGCCAATCCGGTAATCGAGGATTTCACGGTGGAAGTGCAGGGCTAGGCCGGGCCGGCGCGCGTGGACTCTTGCCAGAATCCGGCGGAAAGGTTAGAGTGGGACTGCACCCACGAAAGGAGGAATGCACAAGCCCATGAACTTTGGCGTAGTGGTCTTCCCGGGCACCTGGAGTGACTGCGATTTTCACTATGTCGTTGGTGAGGTGCTCCACCAGCAGGTCCGCTACGTCTGGCATCGGGATACCAACCTGGCCGAGTTCGACTGCCTGATCCTTCCCGGCGGCTTCTCGTACGGCGACTACCTCCGCGCCGGTGCCGTGGCCGGGCGTTCCCCTGTCGTGGAGGCGCTGCCCGAGTTCGTGGCCCGGGGCGGGATGGTGCTGGGTTCCTGCAACGGCTTTCAGATCCTCTGCGAGGCGAAGCTGCTGCCCGGCGCGCTGATGCGCAATGAGTGCCTGCAGTACCGCTGCCAGTCGACTCATCTGCTCGTGGAGAACGCGGAGACTCCCTTCACCCGCGCCATGCGGGCCGGGCAGGTGCTCAAGATGCCCATCTCCCACGGAGAAGGGAAGTACTACGCCGACCAGGAGACCATGCGGCGGCTCCGCGAGAAGAGCCAGGTCGTTTTCCGGTATTGCACCGAGGACGGCCGGGTGACCCGGGAGGCCAATCCGAACGGATCCATGGACAATATCGCCGGCATCGTCAACGAAGAGGGCACGGTCCTGGGGATGATGCCGCATCCTGAACGGGCGGCCGAGTCCGCCATGGGCGGCACGGACGGAATCCAGATCTTCCACTCCCTCCTCGGCAGCCTTGTCGAGGACGGTACCTTCCTCAAGCGCTAGATCGAGTGAAAAGAGGGTGGGGGCGGGGGTGACCTCGGCCGAGCCTAAGGTCACGCTGGATCTGGCCCTGGCACACGGCCTCACCGCCGAAGAGTACGACCGCATCATCCGGCGTCTCAGCCGGGAGCCCACGTTCACCGAGCTCGGCCTGTTCTCCGCTCTCTGGTCCGAGCACTGCGCCTACAAGCACTCCCGCATCTTCCTCAAAGAGCTGCCGACCCAGGGGCCGCAAGTGCTGCAGGGCCCCGGGGAAAATGCCGGCATCGTCGACCTGGGCGGGGATCTGGCCCTGGCCTTCAAGATCGAAAGCCACAACCATCCGTCCTTCATCGAGCCCTTCCAGGGTGCGGCCACCGGCGTCGGGGGCATCCTCCGCGACATCTTCACCATGGGCGCCCGCCCCATCGCCATCCTCGACTCGCTGCGCTTCGGCGATCTCGAAGATCCCCGCACGCGGCGGCTTGTCGGCGGTGTGGTGAGCGGCATCAGCTGGTACGGAAACTGTTTCGGCGTGCCGAATCTCGGTGGCGAAGTGAAGTTCGCTCGCGAGTATTCGGGTAACCCTTTGGTGAATGCCATGGCCGTGGGGCTGGTGAAGAAGGACCGGATCTTCCGCGCCCGCGCCGAAGGGCCCGGCAATCCGGTGTTCTACGTCGGCGCGAAAACCGGCCGGGACGGCATCCACGGCGCCACCATGGCCTCGGCCACCTTCGACGAGGGCGCCGAGGAGCGGCGGCCGACGGTTCAGGTGGGCGATCCGTTCACCGAGAAGCTCCTGCTCGAGGCCTGCCTCGAGGCCATGGAGACGGGCGCCGTGGTCGGCATTCAGGACATGGGCGCCGCCGGCCTCGCCTGTGCCTGCTCCGAGATGCCGGCGCGGGCGGGCACGGGGATGGAGGTGGAGCTCTCGCGCGTTCCCCAGCGTGAGACGGGCATGACGCCCTACGAGATCATGCTCTCCGAATCGCAGGAGCGCATGCTGCTCGTCGTCGCCAAGGGACGCGAAGAGGAGGTCCGGCGCGTGTTCGCGAAGTGGGAGCTGGACGCGGTGGAAATCGGCACGGTGACGGCCGACGGAATGCTGCGCGCCCGGATGCGCGGCCAGGTGGTGGCCGAGGTTCCGGTGAAGGCGCTGGCCGACGAGGCGCCCGTCTACGAGAAGCCCACCGCCCGGCCGCCCTGGCAGGACGACCTCGAAGCCTTCGACCCCCGCTCACTCAGTCCGCCCATGGAGCCGGAGCCCGCGCTGCTGGCGCTGCTGGACTCCCCGGCCTTGGGAAGCAAGGAATGGGTGTATCGCCAATACGATCAGCAGGTGGGGACCAACGCTTTGGTCCTGCCCGGCTCCGACGCGGGCGTGCTC
>JBKPCB010000135.1:0-13628 GCA_046727155.1 Candidatus Methylomirabilota bacterium
TGCCCGTGATGAACGACAGATAGGACGGGAAGAGCGGCAGCACGCACGGCGACAGGAAGGAGAAGAGCCCCGCCGAGAACGCGACCAGAACGCCGAGGGAGGGGGCCATGCGCGCGCCCTACTGGAGGAGAGACTCGAACAGCGCGTGAGCGGCCTGGCTGTCCCAGGCGCGCGGGCCGTTGGCGAACAGGATCCGCTTGCCCTGCTTGTCGATGATATAGGTGGACGGCACCGCCCAGACGCCGTAGAGGCTGCTGACGTTCATCCTGGGATCGAGTCCGATCAGGAACGTGAACTTGTGCTTCTTCACGAACGGCGCCACGATGCTGGCGCCCTCGGTGTCGGCCGAGATCGCCAGGACCACCAGGCCGCGGTCGCGGAACTTCTGGTGAAGCCGCTCCATGGCCGGCATTTCCTCTTTGCACGGCTCGCACCACGTGGCCCAGAAGTTGAGAAAGACCACCTTACCCTTGAAGTCGGCAAGCCGCAGCTGGCCCTTGTCGGGCGTCGCGACCTGAAAGTCTTTGGCCGTCCGGGCCGGCTTGGGACGGATCAGGCTGAGGGCGGCGGCGGGATCCTCCGCCCCGGGGGCCGTGGTCGAGACTGCGAGCACGACAAGGGCGAGCACGAGGGCGGAGGGCAATCTCACGCGACCAGTATACAGGCGCGCGTGCCACGCCGGCCCGCGGTTCTGTGATAGGGTGCTAGACAACCCATGCTGGCGACGCTCATCGCCGACGATCTCACCGGAGCCTGCGACGCAGGCGCGCTGTTCTCGGGCGCGGGCCCCGTCGGGATCGCGACCGACGGTCTCGCCTTCGACCCGAACCGGGACGTGGTAGCGGCCGACACCGAGACGCGCGCGCTCGATGCCGGCCAGGCGGCCAAGGAAGTCTGGGATATGGCGCGCCATCTCGCCCCGCGATTCGCCCTGGGCCCTGCCGTGAAGAAGCTCGACTCCACGCTGCGCGGACAGGTGGCGGCAGAGCTGGACGCCATGCTGCTCGCTACCGGGCTTCGCGCCGCTCTCGTCTGTCCGGCATTCCCGGGCCAAGGGCGGACGGTGGTGGACGGCATCCTGCGCGTCGACGGCATCGTCGCTCACGAATCGCCCATCGGCCAGGACCCCTTCTATCCGGGCCCGACCTCCTCGGTGATCGACATCGTGAAGGACGGTACGGAGCGCACCGTGGCACATCTCCGGCTCCGTGACGTGCGCTGGGGCCACGAGGCGCTGTGCCGCGCGCTCGACGAGGCGGCCGGCGACCTGATCGTGGCCGATGCCGAGACTGATGCGGATCTGGACGCGCTCGCGCGCGCCGCCTTGCTAGTGGACCCGCAGCTCCTTCTCGCGGGCTCGGCCGGGCTCGCGGGCGCCGTGGCCCGCGCGCTGAAGTATCCGCCGCCGCCGCGCGCCGTCCCCAGCACCCGGCGCTGGCTCATCGTCGCCGGGAGCATGCACCCTGCGACGCGCGCGCAGGTCCGGGCCCTCGCGGATGCGGGTACCACGGGATGCTGGGTCGACGGCGGCCGCGAGCCCGATCCCCGGCCCGTGCTCAAGACGCTCGCTCAGGGCCGTCCGGCCTATATCGCCACGCGCGCGCCAAGCGACGGCGCCGACGCCGAGCGGTGGGCCGAGATGGCCGCCGCCCTCGCCGCCGTAGCGGCCGACATCGTCGCCCAAGCCGAGCCGGATGTGGTTGCGGCCACCGGCGGCGACACCGCGTGGGCGCTGCTCGAGGCCCTCGGCGCATCGCGGCTCGAGGTCACGGGCGCGCCCCTGAGCGGTCTCGCGATCGGAACCCTCGTCACACGCGATGGCTCGACCCTTTCGCTGCTGACCAAGGCCGGCGGCTTCGGCGCCTCCGATCTCTTTCTCTCGCTCCTCGACGGAACGGTCTGATGGCGCGTCATCTTCCCGTGCTGGGCATCACGATGGGCGATCCCGCCGGCGTGGGGCCGGAGATCACGGCGAAAGCCTTCGCCCGCCCCGATGTCGCCGCCTCCTGCAAGGCGGTGGTCATCGGCGACCGGTCGGTCATGGCGGCCACGCTCGACATGCTGCGCTCCCCGCTCGCGCTTCATGCCGTCACGCGCGTAGCCGACTGCGCCTTCGCAACGGGCACACTCGAGTGCCTCGACCTGGCCAGGGTCGATGCCGCGACGCTTCTCAAGGGCGCCGTGAGCCCGGAGGCGGGCCGCGCCGCCTATGCGTATATCGAAACCGGGGTGAGACTCTGCCAGGCCAAGGAGATCGACGCGATCGTGACCGCGCCCATCAACAAGGAGGCGCTGGCGGCGGCGGGGCTGCAGCACTCTGGGCACACGGAGATCCTGGCCACGCTGTCCGGCACGAAGGATTTCGCCATGCTCCTGATGGGGAAAGATCTCAAGGTCATCCACGTGACGACGCATGTGGCGCTGCGCCGCGTGCCCGATCTGGTCACGCGCGAGCGCGTGCTCCGCGTGATCCAGCTCGCCCAAGCGACCATGAACTTCCTCGGAGAGTCGCGGCCCCGCATCGCGGTGTGCGGCCTCAACCCTCATGCCGGCGAGGACGGGCTCTTCGGTGACGAGGAGAAGAGCCAGATCATCCCTGCCGTGGAGGCGGCGCGCCGAGAGGGACTCGACGTCTACGGCCCGCTACCCGCCGACACGCTCTTCTCCCGCGCGCGGGGCGGCGAGTTCCACATCGTGGTCGCGATGTACCACGATCAAGGGCATGTGCCCGTGAAAACGCTGGGCTTCACCTACGACGAGGCGAAGGGGACGTGGACGGGGCTCTCGGGCGTGAACGTGACGATCGGGCTGCCGTTCCTGCGGGTCTCGGTGGACCACGGCACGGCCTTCGACCGCGCGTGGAAGGGCATCGCCAATCCCGAGAGCATGATCGAGGCCATCGACGTCGCGGTGCGCATGCTCGCGGCAAAGGCCACCTAGCGTGGCGCACTACCGGATCGCGGAGATCGGCGGCGACGGGATCGGGCCCGACGTGGTCGCGGAGGCCGTGCGGGTGCTCAAGGCCGTCGAGACCGAGGGCCTGCAGTTCAGCTTCGAGAAGGGCGAGGTGGGCGCGGCGCTCTACCGCCGCACCCGCGAGGACCTGCCGCGGGAGACCGTCGAGCTCTGCCGCGCGGTGGACGCCATCCTGTTCGGGGCGGCGGGGCTGCCGGACATCCGCCACGCCGACGGCACCGAGCTGGTGCCGCAGATCACGCTCCGGATGATCCTCGACCTCTACGCGGGAATGCGACCGATCAAGCTCTACCCGGGCGTGCCCACTCCGCTCAACGTGCCGGCGGGCCACAGCATCGATTACGTGATCTTCCGCGAGAATACCGAAGGGCTCTTTGCCTCGCTCGGGGGCGGCTCGAAGGTCGGCGAAGACCTGGCCGTGGACACGCTCGTGATCACGCGCAAGGGCACGGAGCGCATCGTCCGCCGAGCCTTCGAACAGTGCCGCGCCCGCGGCAAGGGCGCGCCGGCCGATGGCATCCCGCGCGTGACCTGCGTGGATAAAGCGAATGTCTTCCGCTCCTACGCCTTCTTCCGGCAGGTCTTCCAGGAGACGGCGCGCGCCTATCCGGACGTCCGTACAGACTTCGCCTACGTGGACGCCATGACGATGTACGTGATTCAGGCGCCCTGGCGGTACGACGTGGTGGTGCTCGAGAACATGTTCGGCGACATCCTCTCGGATTTGGGCGCGGCCACCGTCGGCGGCCTCGGCATGGCGCCGTCGGGGGACATCGGTGACCGGTACGCGCTGTTTCAGCCCTCTCACGGCACCGCACCGGACATCGCGGGCAAGAGCATCGCGAACCCGATCGCCACGATCCTGTCGGCGGCCATGATGTGCCGCTGGCTCGCGGTCCAGCACAAGGACCCCGTGGCGGCCCGCACCGCCGACCGCATCGAGGTCGCCGTGGCCAAGGCATTGACCGACCCGCGGGCCCGCACCCGCGACATCGGCGGCACCGCGTCCACGCGCGAGGCCGCCGATGCAGTGATCCGGGCGCTCTGATGAGGCTCAGCATGGACGAACATGCGCTCAGAGAGATGATCGACGGTGTCAGGGCAAGCCGAATCGGCCGGCGGCACTTCGTCCAGGCCATGATGACTCTGGGCCTCACGGCGCCGATGGCCGCCCACATGCTGGCCTTGGCCGGCGTCGCCCGGGCCCAGCCCAAGGCGCCGGCCTTCGCGCCGAGCCGCCGCGGCGGGGGCGGGCCGCTGAAGACGCTCTGGTGGCAGGCGCCCACCCTGCTCAATCCCCACTTCGCCACAGGCACCAAGGATCAGGACGCCTCGCGGATCTTTTACGAGCCACTCTGCTCCGTAGACCCGGACGGCAACCTGGTGCCCATCCTCGCCACCGAGGTGCCGAGCGTTCAGAACGGTGGGTTGGCCAAGGACGGAACCTGGGTGATCTGGCGGCTCAAGCGCGGTGTGCTCTGGCACGACGGCCGTCCCTTCACCGCCGACGACGTCATCTTCAACTGGGAGTACGCGGCCGACCCGGCCACGGCGGCGGTGACCAGCGGTTCCTACACCTCGATCGAGCGCGCCGAGAAGCTCGACGTCCACACGGTGCGCCTCATCTTCGGCAAGCCCCAGCCCTTCTGGTACGACGCCTTCTGCAGCTTCAGGGGGCTCATCATCCCCAAGCACCTCTTCGAGCCGTTTCGCGGCGCCAAATCGCGCGAGGCCCCGGCCAATCTCAAGCCTGTCGGCACCGGGCCGTTCAAGTTCGTGGACTTCAGACCGGGCGACATCGTCCGAGCCGAGCTCAACCCCAACTACCACGTTCCCAACCGCCCGTTCTTCGACACGATGGAGATGAAAGGCGGCGGCGACGCTGCCTCGGCCGCGCGGGCGGTGTTCCAGACCGGCGAGTACGACTACGCCTGGAACATGCAGGTTGAGGACGAGATCCTCAAGCGGCTCGAGCAGACCGGCAAGGGCCGTGTCGTCATGTGGAGCACCGGGAACATCGAGCACATCCAGCTCAACCAGACTGACCCGTGGCGGGAGGTGGACGGAGAGCGCGCCAGCGTAAAGACGACGCACCCCTTCCTCACCGACCCTGCCGTGCGCCAGGCCCTCAGCCTGCTGGTAGACCGCGCCGGCGTCCAGGAGGAGATCTACGGGCGCCAGGGGCAGACGACGGCCAACTTCCTCAACGCGCCGTCGCGCTTCTATTCAAGAAACCTGCGCTGGGAGTTCAGCGTCGACAAGGCCAATCAAGTTCTTGACGCCGCAGGCTGGAAGCGCGGCGCCGACGGCGTTCGCGTCAGGGACGGGCGGCGGTTGAAGATGCAGTACCAGACCTCGATCAATGCGCCCCGGCAGAAGAACCAGGCCATCGTCAAGCAGGCCGCCGCCAAAGCGGGGATCGACCTCGAGCTCAAGTCGGTCGTGGCCTCGGTGTTCTTCTCCTCGGATCCAGCCAATGTCGACACCTATCCGCACTTCTACTCCGACCTCCAGATGTACAACACGACCGTGGGGGCGCCCGACCCGCAGTACTTCATGAACCAGTTCGTCTCCTGGGAAGCCGCCTCCAAGGACAACAAGTGGCAGGGGCGCAATATCACGCGGTGGCGGAACGACGAGTACGACCGGCTCTGGCGCTCGGCCGAGAGCGAGCTCGACCCCGTAAAGCGCGCGGCGCAATTCATCCGGATGAACGATCTGGTGATCCAGAACGGTGTGGTCATCCCCATCCTCTGGCGCAATGGCGTCGGCGCGGCGGCCGCCCGGCTGCAGGGCATGGAGCTCACCGGATGGGACTCGAGCTTCTGGCGCCTGTCCCATTGGCACAAGCAGGGCCAGCGCGGCGGAACCGAGCGACGATCTTGACAGTTCCAAGGCCGCGGACTATAAGAAGCCAACCAGCCCGACACGACTGACAACTCTCCAGGAGGGATTCCGATGGAAGAGCGTGAACTGAGAGCAATGATCGGCCAGGTCCAGACTGGCCGGATGAGCCGCCGCCACTTCGTCCAGACCATGGTCGGGCTGGGGCTCACCGCGCCGCTGGCGGCCCAGATGCTGGCCTCGGCCGGCGTGGCTCGGGCCCAGTCGAAGGCGGCGCCGTTCAATCCGGCGAAGCGCGGCGGCGGGGGCAACCTGAAAACCCTCTGGTGGCAGGCGCCGACGCTGCTCAACCCTCACTTCGCCGTCGGCACGAAGGATCAGGACGCCTCGCGCATCTTCTACGAGCCGCTGGTCTCTTACGACCCGGAGGGCAACCTCTTCCCTGTTCTCGCCACGAACATCCCCACGACCCAGAACGGCCAGCTCGCCAAGGACGGCAAGTCGGTGGTCTGGAAGCTGAAGCCGGGCGTGGCCTGGCACGACGGCAAACCCTTCACCGCGGACGACATCGTGTTCAACTGGGAGTTCGCTTCCGACCCCGCGACCGCGGCCACCACGAGCGGCACCTACGAGGACATCGAGAAGGTCGACAAGGTCGACAGCCACACCGTCAAAGTCCACTTCAAGAAGCCCACGCCCTTCTGGGCCGATCCCTTCTGCGGCGTCCGCGGCATGATCGTCGCCAAGCACATCTTCGAGGGCTTCAAAGGCGCCAAGTCGCGCGAGGCGCCGGGCAATCTTAAGCCCGTCGGCACGGGCTCGTTCAAGTTCGTCGACTTCAAGCCCGGCGACATCGTGCGGGCGGAGCTCAACCCCAACTATCACGTGCCGAACCGGCCCTTCTTCGACACCATGGAGATGAAGGGCGGCGGCGACGCTGTGTCGGCGGCGCGCGCGGTGATGCAAACCGGCGAGTACGACTATGCCTGGAACATGCAGGTGGAGGACGAGATCCTCAAGCGCTTCGAGCAGGGCGGCAGGGGGCGGGCGGACATCGCCATCGGCGGCAATATGGAGCACATCCAGCTCAACAACACCGACCCGTGGAAGGAAGTGGACGGTGAGCGGTCGAGCCTGAAGACGACGCATCCGTTCCTCACCGACCCGGCGGTGCGCCAGGCCCTCAACCTGCTCGTGGACCGCACGTCCGTGCAGGAGGAGATCTACGGGCGCACGGCCATCGTCACGCCCAACTTCCTCAACGCCCCTGAGCGCTTCCGCTCCAAGAACACCAAGTGGGAGTTCAACGTCGACAAGGCCAACCAGATCCTGGACGCGGCCGGCTGGAAGCGTGGCGCCGACGGCATCCGCGCCAAGGACGGCAAGCGGCTCAAGATGGTCTACCAGACCTCCATCAATGCGCCGCGACAGAAGAACCAGCAGATCGTCAAGCAGGCCGCGGCCAAAGCCGGGATCGACATGGAGCTGAAGTCGGTGACCCCGTCGGTGTACTTCTCATCGGATGCCGCCAACCCGGACACGTACTCGCACTTCTATACTGACATTCAGATGTACACGACCACTCAGGTGATGCCCGATCCCCAGGACTTCATGCTGCAGCACACGCCGTGGCAGGTCGCCTCGAAGGAGAACAAGTGGCAGGGGCGCAATATCACCCGGTGGCGCAGCGAAGAGTACGGGCGCCTCTACAAGGCCGCCGAGGCCGAGCTGGACCCGGTGAAGCGCGCGGGCCTCTTCATCCAGATGAACGACCTGTTGATCAAGAACGTCGTGGTCATCCCGGTGGCCTGGCGTCCCCGCGTCGCCGCCATCGGCAACAAGCTGCGCAATGCCGTGCAGAGTGGGTGGGACTCGGACTTTTGGTACCTGCCCTTCTGGCACAAGGAGGCTTAGTCCACTCTCCGCGAGGGGCCGGGCGCCCGCCCGGCCCCTCCGCCACCCCCGAATGTCCAGGTACCTGCTCCGGCGTCTGCTGATCTCGATCCCGGTGCTCGCCGGGATCAGCCTCGTGCTCTTCACCATCCTGGCCCTGGCGCCGGGTGATCCGCTCGGCGAAGCGGCGACCAATGCCAATGTGCCGCCCGAGATCCAGGCCCGCATCCGGGAGCAGTTCGGCCTCAACGACCCCCTGCCCATCCGCTATGCGCGCTGGTTCACCGCCATGGTCAAGGGCGACTGGGGCTACTCCTTCGTGAGCCGCGTGGACGTGGGCGCCCTCATTCTCCAGCGGCTGCCCACGACGCTCTTCGTCCTGGGCTCGGCCCAGCTGCTGGGGCTGCTCGTCGCTCTGCCCATCGGCATCTACTCGGCCATGCGGCCGTACTCGGTGTTCGACCAGATCGCCACGACGTTCGCCTTCATTGGATTCTCGCTGCCAACATTCTTCACCGGCATCCTGTTCATCCTCTTCTTCAGCATCTATCTCGACTGGCTGCCGTTCATCTATCGCGCCGACATCAGCGCCACGGGCTGGCACTGGTACTGGGAGCATGCGCGCCAGGCCGTCATGCCCGTCGCCGTGCTCGGGCTCTTCCAGGGCGCCTCGCTGACCCGTTATATCCGCTCGTCCGTGCTCGAAGTAATCCGCCTCGACTACATCAATACGGCGCGGGCGAAAGGGCTGTCAGAGAAGGTCACAATCCTCAAGCACGTCGTGCGCAACGCCCTGATCCCCGTCGTGACGCTGGTGGCGCTCCAGATCCCGGCGATCTTCACCGGCGCCGTGATCACCGAGCAGATCTTCCGGGTGCCGGGGATCGGGTCACTGCTGATCACCTCGATTCTCGCCAACGACACGCCGGTCATCATGGCGATCACCTTCGTATTCTCGGGCCTGGTAGTGCTCTTCAACCTCATCGCCGATCTGCTGTACGGCTGGCTCGACCCCCGAATCTCGTATCGCTGAGCATGGCTGACTTCTGATCATGGCCCCGAATGGCGCGACGTCGGAAGCGATCCCGGGGGAAATCGCCCTCGTCGGAGGCCGGGGCACGGAGTCCCTCTCGGCCGAGACCTGGCGCCGGTTTCGCCGTCACCGCCTCGCGATCTTCGGCGCCTGCGTGTTCAGCCTGATGGTGCTGGCGGTCTTGCTCGGGCCCTTCCTCTACCGGGTCCCGATCAATGAGATCGATTTCAAGGCCAAGCTAAAGGCGCCGTCCTGGACTCATCCGCTCGGCACCGACGACCTGGGCCAGGACGTGTTGGCGCGCATGCTCTACGGCGGGCGGATCTCGCTGGCCGTGGGCGTCGCCGCCATGCTGATCGGAATCAGCGTGGGTACCAGTGTCGGCGCCGTGGCCGGCCAGATGGGCGGGGCGATTGACCACGCCCTCATGCGGATCACCGATCTCTTTCTGTCGCTGCCGCAGCTGCCGCTGCTGCTCCTGATTGTCTATCTCTTCCGCGACGCGCTGACCAAAGCGCTCGGGCCCGAGGCGGGCGTCTTCATCCTGATCGTGGTCGTGATCGGCGGATTCCGCTGGATGCCGGTGGCCCGCTTGGTCCGCGCCCAGTTCCTCTCACTGCGCGAGAAGGAGTTCGTCGAGGCGGCGCGCGGGCTGGGCGCGGCGCCCCTGCGCCAGGTTGTGCGCCATATCCTGCCCAATGCGCTGGGACCCGTCATCGTCGCCGGGACCATCGACGTGGCGGCGGCCATCATCACCGAGTCCTCGTTGTCCTTCCTGGGCCTGGGCTTTCCGCCCGACATTCCAACCTGGGGGCGCATTCTCTTCGACGCCAAGGACAATCTCGACTTCGCGCCCCACTGGGCGATCTTCCCCGGGACGGCGATCTTCCTCACCGTGCTGAGCATCAACTACATCGGCGACGGGCTCCGCGACGCGCTGGACCCGCGCAAAGTCCTCTAACCATACGAGGAGAGACCCGTGTCCGACCGCGATCTCTGCTTCACCTCCGCCACCGATCTGCTGCGCCTCTACCGCGCTCGCAAGGCTTCCCCGCTCGACGCCATGGAGGCCGTGCTGGCCCGAATCGGCGCCATCAATCCGAAGCTCAATGCTTATGTGACCGTGGCGCGCGAGTCCGCTTTGGCGGCGGCGCGAAAAGCGACGGCGGCGCTGAAGCGAAAAGGCGCGCTGCCGCCGCTGCACGGGGTGCCCGTGTCGATCAAGGACTTGACGCCGACCAAAGGCATCCGGACAACCTGGGGATCAAAGATCTACGAGCACCACGTGCCCGACGAGGACGCGCTGATCGTCCAGCGCCTCAAGGCTGCGGGCGCGATCGTGGTGGGCAAGACCAATACGCCTGAGTTCGGCGCCGGCGGCAATACGTTCAATGCGATCTTCGGCGCCACGCGCAATCCGTGGAACCCCGCCCTGACTTGCGGCGGCTCGAGCGGGGGCGCGGCTGTGGCGCTCGCCACCGGCATGGGGCCGCTCGCCCAGGGCTCCGATCTGGGGGGCTCGCTCCGCACGCCGGCCTCGTTTTGCGGCGTGGTTGGGTTCAGGACGACGGCCGGGCTCGTGCCCAAGTATCCGGTGGATCTCGCGTGGGACATGCTCAGCGTGACAGGGCCCATGGCGCGGACCGTGGCCGACATCGCGCTCATGCTCTCGGTCATCGCTGGGCCAGACGATCGCTCGCCAATTTCCTATCGGGTCGATACGCGCGAGTTCATTGGCGCCGTGAAGCGCCCGTCGGTCAAGGGCTGGCGGATCGCGTGGACGCCGGACCTCAACGGTCTCATTCCCGTGGACGACGAGGTGGCCAAGGTCGCCGAGGGCGCGATGCGCGTGTTTCGCTCGCTGGGCGCTAGGGTCGAAGCGGCGTGCTGCGACTTCAGCGAGGTCAATGACATCGTCCTCGCCACTCGCGGGCTCTCCATGGTCGCGATGCACGCCGACAAGCTCGCCCGGTGGGAGCCCCAGATGCAGAAGGGCCTCGTCTGGAATATCAAGCAGGGGCTGTCGCTCACGCCGGAGCGGATCGCCCACGGCGAGCTCTCCCGCACGCGGCTATGGCATCGGGTGCGCGCCTTCATGGAGACGCGGGACCTGTTGATCCTGCCCACCGTGGCGGTGCCGCCCTTCCCGGTGGAGCAGCCTTACCCTACCGAGATCAACGGTAAGCCGCTCGACAACTACACCCAGTGGTTCTTCCTCACCTATGGCATCACCGTCACTGGACTGCCGGCGATCTCGGTGCCCTGCGGTTTCACGCGGAGTGGGCTGCCGGTGGGGCTTCAGATCGTGGGGCGACGGCGCCAGGAGGCGGCGGTGCTGCGCGCGGCGGCAGCATTCGAGGCCGCCGCGCCCTGGGCCGACAAGATCCCGCCGACAGTCTAGCGCGCGAGACGTCTCAGCGGCGCCCCGGTGATTCGCGTGAGGATCCACTCCTTGCGCAGCCGCGCGCCCAGCCGCTCGTAGAAGCGGATGGCCGGGCGATTCCAGTCGAGCACCGCCCACTCCATCCTGCCGCAGCGGCGTCTCAGGGCGATCTTCGCCAGCGCCCGAAGTAGCGCCTTCCCCGCCCCATTGCCCCGCTCCTGGGGCACCACGAAAAGATCCTCCAGGTAGAGCGATGGGCGGCCGACGAAGGTGGAATAGGTGAAAAAGTAGAGCGCGAAGCCGACGGGGTGGTCGCCGCGACGGCAGATCAGTGTCTCGAAGTAGGGGCGCCGGCCGAAGCCGTGGTGGCGGATCCGCGCGGCCGTGGCCTTCATTTCGGGCAGGAGCCGCTCGTATTCAGCGAGGCCGCGGATCAGGGCCAGGATGGTCGGGACGTCGCGCCGGGTGCCGCGGCGGATCGTGAGCCCGCGCGGCCCCTTCACGCCCGGATGTCCATCCAGTAGCGCCCGGGATTGGGCCGTTTGGCCAGCCTGCGCTCGAGCAGCGCGCTGGCCCGGTCCTCGAGATCGGCGCGCAGCGTCGCCGCGAGCAACGTGTCGTGAAAGACCTCGCGCTGGGCATGACTGCCCCCGACCTCGACGATGCGCCCCTCGATGGGATCGATCTTCCTGACCGCCTCGGCGTACTCGCCGCGGGCGAACGCATGCAGCCCCTCGAGCAGCGGCACGACGACCTCGGGAAGCGTGGCGTTGCGGGACTTCTTCCCCCGCCCGCGCAGGCGCTCGAGCTGGAGCTCGGCCGCCGTCCAGTCGCCCGAGGACGCCAGCGCCATCCCTACATGGAGGTCGTGGAAGAGCAGCAGCGGCATGTCGAGCCAGCCGCGCGCCGCCGCGCCCAGGTGCGCCCAGCGCTTGGGATCGGGGTGCCCGAAGAGATCGAGACGCCAGGCCAGCGACACCGAATCTTGAAGATCAGAGCCGATGGCGATGGGGATGTCGCCGAATACGCTCTCGAACATCTTGCCGACGCGCTCGTAGCGCCCCTCGGCCAAGTGCAGCAGGGCGAGATGCCAGAGAAGATGGTTGCGGAAGTACCCCAGGTGATCGCAGGGGTGGATCTTGGGCGGCAGGGCGTCGATGCCGCGGTCGTTCTCCCCGCGCTCGTAGAGCACGTGCGCGACGGCGTGGACGGCCCAGGCATTCTTGGGATTGAGCGTCAGCGCGCGCTCGGCCAGCGGCAGCGCTTCATCGAAGCGTCGGTTCTCCTCGAGCGCGAAGGCGTGGTAGCCGAGCGTGTAGGAGTCGTCGCCGAGCGCCGGTCGCACCGACTCCGTCAGCTCCAGCATTTCCGCCGAGCGCCCCTGCCAGAAGTAGATGAAGTACAGGCGCTGCATGAGCAGCAGATCGCGGGGGTGTTCGGCCAGGAGCGCCTTCATCAGCGGCAACGCGTCGTTCCCCCGACCGGCGACCCAGAGGGCGAGTGCCTCGACGTGCCGTCGCTCTCGCGGAGGCAGCGAGGCCGCGACGCCCGTCGCGAGCTCCATCTGCGCGCGCCCTTCCGGGATCTTTTCCATCAAGTAGAGGGACACGGCCAGCCCGGCTCGGGCGAGGGCGAAATCCGGATCGGTGGCGACGGCCGCGCGGAAGCATTCGATGGTGTCGGCGCCAAAGCCGAGCAGCGCGCGCACCCCGCGATCGTAGGCGTCCACGGCGGCCCGATCCGACGTCGACACCTCGAGCCCGTAGGCGTCTTTTTGCACGGCGGTCATCCTAGCAGATGGCCCTGGAGGAAGGCGAGGGCCCGCCGCTCGGCCCACGAGCGCAGCCCGAGCGGCCCCTCGAGAAATCCCACGTGCCCGCCTTCGGGAAGGAAGGCGGCCTCGAGCCAGGGCGAGCCGGCCAGGGCGGCTGCGGGCAGCGCCGAGGCCGGCATGAACGGATCGTTCAAGGCATTGATGAGCAGGGCCGGCCGCCGGATCTTCTCCAGATACGGCCCGCTGCTCGAGCGCGCCCAGTAGTCGCGCTCGTCGGCGAAGCCGTTGAGCGGCGCCGTGAAATGGCGATCGTATTCGGCGAAGGTCCGGGCCTTCAGCACGGCCGCCAGATCGAGCTGGCCGTCGTAGACGTGGAGCTTGGCGCGGATTTTCGCCTTCATGCTGCGGAGAAAGCTGCCGGTGTAGACGACGCGGCAGAAGCCCACGTCGAGCGTCCGGGCGCAGGCCTCCAGGTCGAATGGCGTGGAGATGGCAACCGCCGCTTTCACCTGGGCCGGCGCGGCCTCTCCCAGCTCGCCGAGCCACTTGAGCGTGACATTGCCGCCCAGCGAAATGCCGATCAGGGCCAGGCGCAGCGTCGGCTCCTGCTCGAGCAGTCGGCCGACCAGCCAGCCGAGGTCAGCCGTCTCGCCCGAATGGTAGAGGCGAGGCGCCCGGTTCACCTCGCCGCCGCAGGAGCGGAAATTGAGCACGGCGCCCCGGAG
>JBKPCB010000136.1:0-6771 GCA_046727155.1 Candidatus Methylomirabilota bacterium
GACCATCCCCGTGTAACCGATCAGGATGTCCGAGGACATGGCGAGCAGGCCCCAGATCAGGATCTCGGTGACGAATCGCCGCCAGAATTCCGGGAGCACGAGCGGCGCCAAGGCCAAAAGCGCCAGGATCACGGTGAATCCGGTCCAGTAGGCGACGGCGGGACGGCGCATCGCTATTTAGGTGTCGGCACGAAGAGGCCGGTCGGCCTGAAGAGCAGGGTGAGGATGAGCGCGACGAAGGAGACGATGACGGCCTGGGCCGGGCTCACGATCAGCGAGGCGTAGGCTTCGAGCAGGCTGATGAAGATGGAGGCGAGAATATAGCCGCCTAGAATGCCCATGCCGCCCACCACGACCACGATGAAGGCGCGCAGAGTGAAATCAGCCCCGATGGTCTGGGTCACGCCGGCCAGGGGCCCGAAGAGCACGCCGCTGGCGGCCGCCATCCCGGCTCCGATCGCGAAGACGACGGTGTGAAGCAGTGGGACCGGAATGCCCATGGCCTGGGCCATGACGCGATCCTGCATGGCGGCGCGGATCCCGATGCCGTACTTTCCATACTTGAGGAAGAGATAGAGCGCTCCAATGATGGCGGCGGAAAGCACGGCCGTGGCGATTCGGTACCAGGGGTATTGCAGATAGAAGAGCGAGAATTGCGCCGAGATGGGCTCCTGGAGCTTTCGCGCCGAGGGGCCCCACTGCCAGAGCGCGTACTTCTGGAGGACCAAGGATACCCCGAAGGTGGCCAGGATCGTCGTCAGGGGGTCACGGCCGAGCAGCGGCCGGAGCGTGCTGACCTGCAGGATCGCGCCGAACGCGGCGATCACGAGCGTTGCGGCCACCAGCGCGAGCCAGAAGTTCCCCGTCACGCCCAGCGTGGTGGCGCCGACGAAGGCCCCGAGCATCACGAGTTCGCCGTGTGCGAAGTTGACCACGTCCATGATCCCGAAGATGAGCGTGAGCCCTGAGGCGACGAGCGCCAGGATCATGCCGTTGACGAGGCCGTTGATGGTCTGGATGAGGATCTGCTCGACCGGGAAGGTCACGCGCTAGACCCCCAGGTATTGGTGGATCACCGCGTGATTGGCGCGGAGCTCGGCCGCGGGCGCATGGTGGCGGACCACGCCCTTCTCCATGATATAGACGCGGTCCGAGGTCTCCAGGGTCAGGGGGACGTTCTGCTCCACCAGGAGGATCGCCACTCCATCGCGGTGCAGCACGTCGATGATCTCGTGGATCTGGGAGACCATGCGAGGCATGAGCCCTTCGGTCGGCTCGTCGAGAAGGACGATCTTCGGCTCGAGCATCATGGCGCGCGCGATGGCGAGCATCTGCTGCTCGCCCCCCGACAGCGTGCCCCCCGCCTGTCCGCGCCGCTCCGCCAGCACCGGGAACGAATCGTAGACCTTGTCGAGGAGTTCCTTGCGCCTGGCCTCTGTCACGCCTGGGCGATCGAGGCCGGTGCGGAGGTTCTCCATGACGGTCAGCAGCCGGAAGATGCGCCGGTCCTCTGGCACCCAGGCGATTCCCAGGTGCGCCACGCGGTGGGATGCCATGCCACCGATTTCGCGCCCCTCGAAAGTGACGCGGCCCTCCGACGGGCGCACGAGACCCATCACGGTCTTGAGTGTTGTGCTCTTGCCGACGCCGTTGCGTCCGAGCAGCCCCACGACCTCGCCCGGCCGCACCTCCAGGGAGACGCCGTGGAGGATATGGCTTTTGCCGTAATAGGTGTGAACGTCGCTCAGAGTGAGCATCAGCCCCTGAGGTACACCTCTTGCACGCGGGCGTTGGCCTGGATCTGGGCTGGTGTGCCCTCGGCCAGCACCTCGCCGTAATGCAGCACGGTGATGGTCTTTGCGAGCCCCATCACCACCTCCATGTCGTGCTCCACGATGACGATCGTCAAGTCCTTCGCGATGCGGCGCACGAGCTCGACTGTGGCATGCGTCTCGCTGACGCTCATGCCCGCCGTCGGCTCGTCGAGACACAGGAGCTGAGGCTCCGTCGCCAGCGCGATGCCGATCTCGAGATTGCGCTGAGCGCCGTGGGAGAGGTTCGCCGCCAGCTCGTCCTCCTGCTCGAGCAAGCCGACCCCGTCCAGCACGGTGCGAGCCCGCTCGAGGATGTCCGGGAACGAAAATCGGTTGCGCACCATGTTCCAGGCGTGGCGGCGCGACTGGGCGGCGACGCGCACGTTCTCGAGCACCGTGGCGCCCGGAAGGATATTGGTGATTTGATAGGAACGCGCCAGCCCCCTGTGCGAGACCTCGTTCGGCGGCAGGCCCGCCACGTCCTCGCCGTTCAGGAGGATCCGACCGGATGTTGGCCTCAGCACGCCGGTGATGCAGTTGAAGAAGGTGGACTTGCCCGCGCCGTTCGGGCCGATGATCGCGCGGATCTCGCCGCGCTCGACGGAGAGGCTGACTTTGTTCACGGCCGTCAGCCCGCCGAAGCGCATGGTCAGTTCCTCGGTGCGCAGGATGGGGCCGGAGGCGGCGCCCCGGCCGGTACCGGCCGGGGCCGCCGTCTCCTGGGAGCGGTCAGCAGTCACTACGCGAACTTGCAGTTCGGAGGAAAGATAGTCTTCTCCTTCGGGATCACCGCGAGGAGCCGGTGCTTGTTGCCCTTGATGTCGAAGATGAACTCGCGGAGGAAGGCCTGGTGGTCCTCCTTCCGCAGCGTCTTGTCGCCCTGCGGGAAGTCGTCGCTCTCCTTGACGTCCATCCCCTCCAGGGCCTCGATGAGCTTCATGGTGTCCTCGCGGCCGCGGAAGCCGGACTTCTGGATCCCGAGCTTGAGGAAGTTGGTGGCCTCGAAGTTCGACTGCACGTAGCGGTCGGGCTTGGGGCCCGAGGGGTCGATCTGCTTGAGCCGCGCGACGGCGTCGTCGTAGAACTTCTTGTGCGAGGGTGTATTCAGCGGCGGGTCGAGAACCGGGACGTAACGGTTGACGCCCACGAAACCCTCGACCTTCTGACCGAGCGCGGCCAGATGAGTCGACTCCGCCACGGCGCCGTCGCCTGCGAGCTTGTACTTCTTGGTCAGGCCCAGGTCGTAGGCCTGCGTGACGAAGGTCACGGCCGGCCCGCCGAAGAGAATCCCGAAGAGGCCGTCGAAGTTGCCCGTGATCTTCGAGAGGAAGGCCGTCATGTCGGCCGTGCCGAGCGGGACGCCGGTAGTCTCGACGGTCTCGCCCCCCGCCTTCTTGATCTGCTCGATATAGGCATCGCGGGTGGTCTGGCCCCATGCGTAGTCCAGGTAGACGATGTGCCACTTCTTGCCCACCTTGCTCACCAGGTAGGGCGCGAAGGCCACCGCCTGCGCCGGGGCGTAGTCGAAGGGCCGGAAGGTATAGCGGCTGCACTTGGTGGTGGTGATCGTGGTGTCCAGGCACACGCTCACCATGTTGACGATCTTGTGCTCTTCGTAGACCGGCATGCAGGCTATGCATACGTTGGAAAGATAGCCGCCCACGTGGGCGTCGATCTTGTCCTCCAACACGAGTTTCTCGGCCCTGCGGCGGCCCACGTCGGGCTTGGACTCGTAGTCGCCGATGACAAGCTCGACGGGCCGGCCATTGAGGCCGCCGGACTTGTTGATGCGGTCCACGGCCATCTGCACGCCCACCAGTGCCGTCTTGCCGCCCGCCGCCGCAGTACCGCTGAGCGGCTGGAGCGTGCCGACCTTGTAGGGCTTGGCCTGGCCGAATGCGTGCTGCCACGGCGCGGGCACTAGCATCGCCGCGCCGAGAGCCCCGGCGGTGGCCGCGCCGAGGCCGAGCAGCCGGCGGCGGGTCACTTTGCCGCCGTACCAGAAGCCCTCATCATTTGCCCAGGGCTCGCTCTTCCAGTCCTCAGCCATGTCGGACCCTCCTCTCGTGCGGTTAGTGCTTCCGCTGCGCGACGGCCTCGAGCGCCTGCTCGAAGACCTGGATCGTTCGCCGAACTTCCTCGTCTCCATGCGCCAGTGACACGTAGAACTTCGCGGCTGCCTTGACGACGCCGCGCCGGAGCATCGCCTGGGTGAACGCGGCGTGCAGCCCGCGGTCGGCCGTGAGGGTGGCGCGGTAATCGGTGATGGGCCGGTCGGTGAAATAGATCTCGAACACGGGCGCCTCGCCGGCGACCTGGGCGGTGAGCCCCGCCTTGCGGGCCGCGTCCGCCAGTCCCGTCCTGAGCCGCGCTCCCGTCGTGAACAGGCGCTCGTAGGTGCCGGGCTTTCGCAGCTCGCTCAGCGTCGCCAGCCCCGCCGCGGCGGCGATCGGGTTGCCGTTCAGCGTGCCCGCCTGGTGGACGTACTCGGGCGTGCCCTCCAATTCCTGGGAGAAGTGCCTCATCAGCTCCTTGCGTCCCACCACGGCGGCCAGCGGAAAGCCGCCGCCGATGATCTTGCCAAGCGCCGCCAGATCGGGCACCACGCCGTAGTACTCCTGGGCGCCGCCCCAGGCGAAGCGGAAGCCCGTCACGACCTCGTCGAAAACCAGCGGGATGCCGTGCCGCTTGGTCACCTGCCTCACGCCCTTGAGGAAACCGGGATCCGGCACGATCAGTCGCTGGAAAGGCTCCATGATCACCGCGGCCAGATCCTCGTGGTGCGCCTCGATAATGGCCTCGGTCTCGGCCAAATCGTTGAACGGGGCGATCAGCACCTCGTCCTGGAGGACATGGGGGATGCCGGCCGAGTCCGGCGTGGGCGCCGGCCAGGCCTTGGGGGAGCGAGGGCCGACACTCATCAGGGAGTAGTCGTGGGTGCCGTGGAAGCCGCCCTCGAACTTCAGAATTTTGTCGCGCTTGCGGTGGGCGCGCGCCAGCCTCAGTGCGAAGAAGGTGGCCTCGCTGCCCGAGGAGCAGAAGCGGACCTGCTCGGCGCAGGGCACGGCCTGGCAGAGCAGCTCGGCCAGCGCCAGGGTGGGCTCGGAGAGCTGGAAGTACGTCGTGCCCTTCCTGAGCTGGGCCTCGACCGCGGCCACGACGGCGGGATGGGCATGCCCAAGGACCAGCGGGCCGGAGCCCAGGATATAGTCGATGTACTCGCGGCCCGAGTGATCGTACAGGCGCGAGCCTTTCGCATCCCGGACGATGAAGGCGAGCTCCTGCGGGGCATAGTAGCCGCCGAGCGCGCCGCCGGGGAGCAGGCGCAAGGCCTTCTGGAGCAGTGCGTCTTCTTCAGGGCTGCGACCGGCTGGGGCTGCCATAGACCTCGCTGGCGGTCGGAAAGGTTGGCCGCCTTTATACCCCAAGGGGCAGGGCGCCGCAAGCGGCCCACCCTGCTGGAAGAGCAGCCGGCTGCCCTACTTGGGCAGGATCTCGGCGCCGGCCTTGGCGACCTGGCCGTCCTGGGCTGCCGAGCCTCCGCTCACCCCGATCGCGCCGATGACCTTGTTGCCCGCCATGAGGGGCACGCCGCCCTCGCTGGGAATCGTTCCGTGCAGCCCCAGAATCGCCTGCCGGCCCCCTGCCAGGGCATCCTCCCACACCTTGGTCGGGCGCTTGAACGCCGCCGCGCTCCGAGCCTTCTCGATGGCGATGCGGACGCTGCCCGTCTGCGTCTCGTCGATCCGCTCCAGGTAAATCAGGTGACCGCCGTCGTCCACGACGGCGATCACCATGTTCCAGTTGTTCTTCTTGGCCTCGGCCTCGGCAGCCGCCGCGATGCGCTTGGCGGCCTCGAGCGTCAGGGCCTTTTTGTCCACCAGCTGTGCCGAGGTCAGCATCGGGGCTGAGAGCAGGGCCACGATGGCCAGGGCCAAAGCGATTTTGCAGGCTGCGCGCATGACGGTCCTCCGCGGTGAGCGGTTCGTTAGGTCAGGAGGCCGGCGGTGCGGAGCGCCAGCCGAATGCGATGGCGCTCGTCTTCGGTCACCGGCGTGAGCGGCGGCCTCACGTGGGCCGCCGGGATGCGTCCGAGCAGGACCAGCGCTTCCTTCATCCGGTTGTGCATGTCCACGAAGGGTGGCGCGTAGAACACGTTCACGAGGGGGGCCAGGCGTTCGTTGATCCCCTGCGCCTCCGCGAGATTTCCCGACTGCACGGCCGCGAGGAGCGACGCCTGGAGATCGGCGGCCACGCTGCCCATACCAGAGATGCAGCCGTCGGCGCCCAGCAGGAAGCTCGCCATCAGCGACATGGTGAACGAGGACAGCATTGCCACCGGCCTGCCGCTGTCCCGCAGAGCGCGGAGATTCTTCTCGTACGCCACGATGTCGTTGGACCAGTCCTTCACGGCCGCCACAGCGGGGATCTTGCAGAGCTCGCCCAGGGTCTCGGGGCTGTAGCCTATCCCCGAAGCGGGCGGGTACTCGAAGACGACGAGCGAGAGGTCCACTCGGTCGGCCAGGGTCTGGAAGTGGCGCAGCGCCATCTCCGGCTTGACCTGGGCGCCCCACATGAAGACGGTCGGCGGGAACACCAGCACCCCGGCGGCGCCCAGCGCCTTGGCGTCCCGCGCGAGCTCGACGGCCTCCAGCGTGCCGTCGCAGTAGACGCCGGCGATGACCGGGACCTTGCCCGCTATTTCGTCCAGCGCGACGGCCAGCGCCCGCTTCCGCTCCTCGCGCGTGAGCGAGGAGACCTCGGCGGCATGGCCATTGGCCACGATGCCCGTCACGCCCTTGGCATCGGCCAGCCAGCGGAGATGCTTGCGGTAGGCGGGCTCGTCGATGGCGAGATCGGCGGTGAAGGGCAGCAGGTTGGCCGGCATGCAGCCAGAGAAGCGTGGGGTGCTGCTCATGCGCCAGAGCCTACCACGCGGCCAGCTCGTCGGCGATCT
>JBKPCB010000137.1:0-10456 GCA_046727155.1 Candidatus Methylomirabilota bacterium
GTTCCGCGGGATGTTCGTTCGGTCGTTCCTTGGGCGGTTCGATCTCACGCCGGTCCGAGCCGCTCTCCCGGCCATCGCCGAGTGGAAGTGCCGCGACGGCAATATGCGTCCGGTGGAAGTTACCAGGATGCAGCGGCTCGCAGCGAAGGAGTCGGGCCGAGCGGCAACCGGGTAGAGAAACGAGCGACAAGGCAGCTACGCGCTGGGGAGAATGCAGCCGGTCACCGGCAGGCGGGGATCAAGGAGGAGTCCCGTCTGCACCGGGCTCGACGGCGTAGCCCGCCTCTGTCCAGGCGTCCAGCCCTCCGGCGAGCGGTCGAATCCTCCGGAATCCCCTGTCGATCAGCATGCGGGCCACACGGGCCGCCGAAGCCTCGCTGGGTCAGGTGCAGTAGAGGATGATCTCCCGGTCGCGCGGCAGCTCGTTGAGCACCGCGTCGAGGTTGTCCACGTCGAGCACGGCCGCGCCCCTGATCCGCCGGGGATCGCGCGCGCGTCCCGTCGAGGTTCGCACGTCGAAGACCAGCGGGCTCTTCCCTTCGTCCATCAGGCGGCGCAGCTCCTCGACGGAGATCCGCGCCATCCGAAGCATCTTGAAGAAGCGGCGCCGCTGCCACAGCTTGAACGCGACGAAGACCACGAGTCCCGCGGCGAGCAGGATCAGCGCGCCGCCGCCCAACGAAGCCAGGACCGCGAGGACCCGATCGATCGCCCGATGGAACACCATGCCCCCGGCCACGCCGGCTCCGGCCCACAGGAGGGCCCCTCCCGTGTCATAGAGCAGGAAGGCCGTCGGGCCGCCCCGCATCGCTCCCGCCATGGGCGGGGCCACCGTCGAGAAGCCCGGGATGAACTTCGCGACGAGCAATGCGGGCATTCCCCACCCTTCGAAGATCGACTCGGTCTGGCGCACGCAGGAGTCGGGCGACAGGGAGATTTGGCAGAGCCTCTTGAGGATCCGATTCCCCTGTAGGCGTCCGAGGCCGTACCACACCGAATCCGCCAGCAGCGAGGCGACGACCGCGACGGCGAGGACTTGGACGACCGAGAGGTCCCCATTGGCGGCGAGCGCTCCCGCGACGATGAGCACCGGAAGCGCCGGGATCGGCGCACCGAGCTGCTCGAGCAAGACGAATCCGAAGATGAGCGGGAGGCCGTAGGTGATGACGTACCGGGTCAGCTCGACCATGGGAAACGCCATCATCAAATGGGGCACCGACCAGTACCTCCGCCCTACTGCCCGGTGGTGAGCACCGCCCGGAACCTCGCCTTGCCGCTCATCATGCGCTCGTAAGCCTCCGCGACCCCTTCCAGCGGATACTCCTCGTTCATGGAGCGCACACCCGTCAGCGCGCTGAACTTGAGCGTGTCCTGCGAATCAATCGCCGTGCCAGAATACCAGCCCTTGACCGATCGCCGTCCGGAGATCAGCACGAGCGGCGAGACTTGCAGCGACTGCGCGGCGCCGACAACCATCAGCGACCCGTTGAGGCCCAAACCGCCCTGCACCGCGCTCATCGCGTCGCCGCTCGTCACCGTGGCGAGAACCACCTTCGCCCCACCCAGCTTGAGCAACTCCGCCGCCGGATCCTGCGCCTGGCTGTCGATGTAGTGATGCGCTCCCAGTTTCCGCGCCAGGGGCTCTTTGTCCCGCCCGCGCGCGATGCCGACGGTCTTGAAACCCATCTTCACCGCGTATTGCACCCCGAGATGACCGAGGCCGCCGAGGCCCAGCACCGCGACCACGTCGCCCGGCCGCGCGCCGCTGTTCCGGAGCGCGTTGTACGTCGTGACGCCCGCGCACATCAACGGCGCGGCCTCCACGGCGGACAGATCCTCCGGCACCGCCGCCAGCGCGATGGCGGGCGCTACCATGTAATCCGCATAGCCACCGTCGAAGGAAATCCCGGTGATCTGAAGCGCCACCTGGCAGCCAAAGAACTCGCCGCTCCGGCACGCATCGCAGTGGCCGCAATGACCGCCGTGCCAGCCCACGCCCACGCGCTGGCCCGCTTTCCATTGCGCGACACCTGGGCCCACGGCATCCACGATCCCGACCACTTCATGGCCGGGCACGCGCGGATACTGCAGCCCCGGCCAAATGCCTTCCTTCACCACGGAATCGCTGTGACAGATCCCACAAGCCTGGACCCTGATCCGCACCCAACCGGCGTCTGGCTGGGGAATTGGGCGTTCGACGATTTCAAACGGCCCGTTCGGACGGGCGATCTGTGCGGCACGCATCTTTGGCACGATTACCTCCCTTGTATCGCTGGGCCCTCAGAAGCGATCGTTCAGCCTTTTTCTTCTCCTCAGGTTGGGATGTCCCCTCCCACGCGGCCGATTCCGCTCGCATGAGAGGGATGCCAAGAACGTGTGCTTCTGCCTCTCCGATGGGCATTCCTCCAGATGGTTGCCGGCCTGGAAGGGCCGCGGGGCGAATCCTCTGTGCCGCATCGACCCATCCTAAAGGCAGTTACGTGCATCATATGAGCCGCGGCGTGCCCTACGGGGCGGAGAGGATTGAGAACATGGAGAAGCTTAAAGGCAAAGTCGCGATCGTAACCGGCGCCTCCAAAGGGATCGGCGCCTCCATCGCCAAGCATCTTGCCGCCGAGGGTGCGGCGGTCGTCGTCAATTACGCCTCCAGCAAGGAGGGCGCCGACCGCGTGGTCGCCGAGATTACGAGCAAGGGCGGCCAGGCCATTGCGGTGAGGGCAAACGTCGCGAAACAAGCGGAGATCGAGCATCTCTTCTCCGCCACGAAGACGGC
The DNA here is from genome assembly GCA_046727155.1 of Candidatus Methylomirabilota bacterium. Taxonomy (GTDB): domain Bacteria; phylum Methylomirabilota; class Methylomirabilia; order Rokubacteriales; family CSP1-6; genus DASSSH01. The sequence continues at coordinate 2,774 of JBKPCB010000137.1, forward strand.
GTTCGGCCGGCTCGACATCCTGGTCAACAACGCGGGCATCTATGAGTTTTCCCCGCTTCCAGACGTCACCGAAGAGCACTTCCGCAAGCAGTTCGACCTGAACGTCCTCGGCTTGATCCTGGCTTCAAAGGAAGCGCTGAAGCATTTCGGCCCTGCGGGCGGCAGCATCATCAACATCAGCTCCGCTGCCAGCACCCTCGCCCTTCCGAACACCGCGGTCTACAGCGCCACCAAGGCGGCCGTCGATGTGGTAACCAGATCGCTGGCCAAAGAGCTGGGCCCGCGTAACATCCGCGTGAACGCCATCAATCCCGGCATGGTGGAAACCGAAGGCGTGCAAGCTGGCGGCTTTCTGGAGAGCGACCTCCGCAAACAGGTCGAAGCGCAAACCCCACTCGGCCGCATCGGTCAGCCTCAGGACATTGCGCCGGCCGTTGTCTTCCTGGCCTCTTCCGATGCCGCGTGGATTACCGGCGAAACGCTGCTGATCGCGGGCGGCCTGCGCTGACGAGAAGGAGACCACAAGGCCCGTCGAATCCGGGTGAATGCGATAAGTCCTGGCCCGATCGACACGGAAGGCTAGCGCGAGTTAGTCGGCTCGACGGAAGCCGGGCAGGATCGACTAAGAGCCTCAGTTCCGCCGTGCCGCTGGGGCGGATGGGCAGCGGCGATGAGATCGCGAAGGCTGCCGTGTTTCTGGCGTCAGACGACGGCAGCTTCGTCGCCGGAATCGAGCTGTTTGTCGATGGTGGCTTCAAGCAGGTGTAGAGGGATACGCGCAGGGTGCCGGGGGTTCTCCGCGCGTTACACCTGTCTCATGCAGAATTTCCAGCGTGAACGCTAGACAGACACACCCATCCGTTCCTCCACCCGCCCTTTAGCGACCGCCTCTACGACCAGTTGCAGGCATATCCCCAGCGTCGTTTGGCCAGGTGAAACGGAAGATTGCTCCGTGGCCCTTGGCAGACTCCACCCAGATCCGTCCCCCGTTTGCCTGGACGATCTTCTTCACGATCGCCAGTCCCACCCCAGTCCCGTCCACCTCGACCTCCTTCAGGCGTTGAAAGACCTCGAAGATGCGCTCGTGATAGGCCGGATCGATTCCAATCCCGTTGTCCCGAACGTAACACTCGACGAGGGTCCCTCGGTCCACGGCCCCGACCTCCACCTGCCCCTCGGACGCGTCGCCGAGGTACTTGACGGCGTTTCCCACCAGGTTCCGCATCACCTGCTCGATCTGCGTTCGGTTCCCCCAGATCGTTGGCAGCTCACCACGGACCAACTGGACCCCCCGTTCCCGCATGGCGGTGGCCAGGTCAGCGGCAACGTCATCCAACACCTCGCCCAGGCTCACCTCTGCGGGCGCTCTGGCCTCCCGCCCGATGCGCGACAGGGCGAGGAGGTCGACGATAAGCGTCTCCATTTGCTGGGTGTTGGCCTGAATCCGCCCGAGATACCGTGCCGCTTCCCCTGGGAGCTGCTCCTGGTACTCCTGCAAGAGGAGGCCTGACATCCCCTGAATGGTGACCAGGGGCGCCTTGAGGTCGTGAGACACGCTGTAGACAAAGGTGTCGAGCTCGGCATTTTTGTCATGCAGATCGGCCCGGGCCCGCTGGCTCTCATCGTAGAGCCGAGCGTTCTCCACCGACAGGGCGACCTGGGACGCAATCGTCATGGCCAGATTGACCTGCGCCGTGCTCCAGTGGTGCGTCCCTCTGGCGTCGTCGATGGTCATGGTGCCGATCACGTCGTCCTTGGCAATGAGCGGGACAACCAGCGCGGCACGAATACCGAACGTCTCGACCCAATATTTTGCCAGCAGGTCGCTGGTCTGTGCGTTCTCGACCTGTACGGGTTGCTTCAGGCAGATCGCCTGAGCGTGGGCGGGGACCTCCTCGACGTGCTGCGCAACCATGCCCTTGAACTTCTCCCAGAGCGCGGGATCGTGATGCCCGTCGGCATACTGCGACATGACGGGCGTCAGGTGACCCTCCCGCCAGAGATTGATGGAACACCGCTCCATGTCTAGGGCCCGCGCGGTTTGCCGGGCGATCGTCTTGAGGAGAGGCTTGAGCTCGAGCGTCGAGGTCGACGCACGGGTGATCTCGAGTTGCGCCGCCAGCTCCGCGGCGCGGCTACGCTCCTCGGCATAGTAATGGGCTGTGTCCACCGCAAGAGCCACCTGCGCCGCGATCGTCATGGCCAAAGCAAGCTGCGCCTCCCCGACTGGAGAGGGATCGATCTTGTCCAGGTGCAAGGCTCCGATGACCGCGTGCTGACGGATCAGCGGAACAACGAGAACGCTCTTGAGCGAGAACGTCTCGACCCACCAGTCTGGCACGAGTGGGCTCAACCGCGCGTCCGGGACAACTACCGGCGCGGCACACCGGATCGCCTCGATGAGCGCCGGAATCTCCTCGATCCGGTACTGCGCGATGCTCTTGAAGGCAGCCCACAGCTCGGGCGCTTCCCGCCCGTCAGCGAACTGCGACATCACGGGCCGCGCGCGGCAGTCGTTCCAAAGGAAGACCGAGCAGCGGTCGAAGCCCAGCACTTGCGCCGTCCGCTGGGCAATCTCCTTGAGGACCGGCTCGAGATCCACCTCGGAGTTCAGGATCTCGGCAATCTTCAGCAATGCTGCGGTCTCGTTGAGGCGTCGTTGGGTTTCCCCGAAGAGCCGGGCGTTCTCGATGGCGATGGCAGCAAATTGAGCCAGGCTCGTCAGGAGGCGCACCTCGAGCTCATCATAGACGTGCGGCTGGTCCCAGCAGACGCAGACCGCGCCCAGGACAGTTTCGCGACTGATCAGAGGAACACCCAGGCCCGCCCGATATCCGGGTCCCCGGGCCATCTCGCCCACCGCTGTGCCAGCCTCCGACCACAGCTCGTCGTATAAAGGGAAGGGCTGAATCTCGACGTCGGGGCTAAAGACGGCCTCACGCCGCAGCGCAGCGCTCCCAGCCGCCCCCTGACCCAGCCTGATCCCTCCGAGCGCCGGGTTCAACGACATCCCCTCCGTGGCGCGAAGATGCAGGCAGCCGTCGAGTGGATCCAATTCGAACACCGCGCAACGTTCGGCTCCGACGAGCTTGACGGCTCGATCCGCAATAGTTTCCAAAACGGCCGGGAGGTGCAGCGTCGAGGTCAATGCCCGTGCGCTTTCTTGCAGGGCCGTTACCTCCATCGCCCGGCTCTCGCCGGCTTCCGCGAAGCGTTGCTTCCCGGTTGTGAACGGGTGTGCGCGCTTGGTGTTGGGGCTCATGGTCGCCGTCACCTTGTGCAGCCAAAGCCGACCGAGAGCTTCTGAGTCGATATTGCGCCCGCGAGGATTCTGGAGTTGCGGCTCTCGGCCTCCTGTCCTCCATGCGCGCCGGCAATGAGCGCGGTGAGGGCCTTCGGGGTAACAGGCTTGGCGACCATCCCGACTATCAATCCACGGTCAGCAGCGAGAACGTCTTGGCTGCCCCAGCCCGTGACCAATGCGACGGGAAGCAGTGGCCATCGGGATCTGATGGCTCGCGCCACCTCCCATCCAGTCATTCCTGGCATCCCAAGGTCAGTGAGGACGAGGTCCACCTTTTCGCCTCCTTCAAGCAGGGAGATGGCATCGCGGCCACACCCGGCCTGCAGAACCTCATGGCCCTGGCTGGCAACCATATCCGCCATCATTGAGCGCACGTCATCCTCGTCGTCGACGATCAGAATGTGTCGCTGTGCCGCGACGGACTGATCCTCGACCCTTCTGAAGCTCACTCCCTCGCGTGGGCCTTCGGACATGATCGGGAGACGGATCGTCACGGCCGTTCCTCGTCCCGGCACCGACTCAAGCTCGAGCTCCCCGCCGTGGTTCTTTATGATGCTGTAGCTCACGCTCAGCCCGAGCCCGGTCCCCTTGGGCCCCTTGGTGGTAAAGAAGGGCTCCAAGGCGCGAAGTCTCACCTCCTCAGGCATGCCAGTCCCGGTGTCAGCCACCGTCACGCAGGTGTGCTCCCCGTCTCGAAACGTGCGGATTTCAATCTGGCCACCCGCGGAGACCGCATCCACCGCATTGAGAACGAGGTTCATGAGGACCTCTCTCAGCGCCGCTGCATTGGCAAGGACGGGCGGCACGGAACCCGGTAGCAGAGATACGGTGATCTGAGAACCCAGGAGCCGGGCTTCGTCCTGCCACCGTGCTTGCGTCATCTCGATGGCATCTCGGGCCACTGAATTGAGGTCAAGGCACTCCCGCTCTTCGGACACACCCAACCGCGCAAATCGCTGAACGCGCCGGACTACCTCCGCTGCGTCTCCGGCCGCCCGCGCGATTACCTCGAGCGGTCGGCGAGCCGGCGCCGCGTCTGGCTTCTCCAGGAGAAGCAGGGCCCGCCCGAGGACTACTGCGAGAAGGTTGTTGAGATGATGGGCAGCCCCGGAGGCCATCTCCCCGACCGCCCTGAGCGTCGCACCCTGAACCAGCTTTTCCTGGGCCGCCTGGAGATCCGCCAGCGAACGCTGCGCCTCCGCATACAGTCGCGCGTTCTCCAGCGCCAGCTCGTGCTGCTTGAGCACCTTTCGGATGACGGTGGCGAGGGTTGTGAGATAGCCGCCGCTCTTGATGATGTAATCTGCAGCCCCGGTCTGCATGGCCTCCACGGCCACACGCTCGTCGCCCTGACCAGTGACCATGACCACCGGCGTCAGCGCGCCGCGCCTGCGGATCTCCGCCAGCACCTCAAGCCCGGTCATGCGCGGAAGGCTGTAATCGAGGAGGATGATCGAGTACGAGCTAATCGTCATTGCATCGAGACACGCAGGGCCGTCCCTGACGGTCGTCACGATGAAGGGAGAGTCCTGGCGACGCAGAGTACGGGTCACCAGCTCGGCCTGATCGGCATCGTCCTCCACGAGGAGGACGGCGATTCGCCCGTCGGGCATCGGCCCGTCGGTCTGCATCAAGTGCGAGAACCTGGGAGGAGGTTGGTGAGGACCCAGTAAAGCTTGAGGCTCCTGACCCTCTCTACGAAGTCGGGAAAGCGCACCGGCTTTGATACGAAGCTGTTAGCTCCCGCCTTGTAGCTCTGGCAGATCTCGTCCTCGCGCTCGGAGGTCGTGAGCATGATGACAGGGATCGACCGGAGGTCCTCGTCGCCCTTGATCTGGCGAAGGACCTCATGTCCATCCACCTTCGGGAGCCGGAGGTCGAGGAGGATTAACCCTGGGCGCGGTGCCTTAGCCGCGTCCGCGTATCGCCCGCGGTGGTAAAGGAAGTCGAGGGCCTCCTCACCGTCCTTAACCCAGGCGATCTCATTGAGGACGTTCCCGTCTTTCAGGGCTTTGAGCGTGAGTTCAGCGTGATCCGGGTTATCCTCGACGAGCAGGACATTGATTTCCCCGTGCTCCCGTCCCATGTTCTTCTCCTCAGCATTCATCTAGTGCGAGCGCTTGAAGCTGCGGGCACGGCTGTCCGTCGTGCGTATGGCCGGAGCCCGGTCTTGCGCCGATGCTTTCCCGCGGCTGCAAGGCGGAGCTGCGGCTTCCTAGAAGGGAGAGATAGCAAGGTCCATGCCACGCGAGCGCTTCCACCGACGACCGCATCAGAACAGCTAAGAGGTGATGCATTTTCCCTACGCTGCTAGTACGAGCACGGGTGCCCTGACGCCCGTTCTCAGTCCCCGTTCCGGCCGTCGTGCCCTCTTGCGCTTTATTGGCGCCGCGACGGCCATCTATTGTCAGGCGATTTGAACTACCTGCCATTTGGACTAAGTTACGGCGCGGGCTCTCTCATGCCATGGGAGGCTCCCCATAGAGATCTCACCATAGATGTTGAAGATTCCGCCGGGGGCCTTGACTGCCTCTGGGGCTGAACTAACCGGGGTTCGTGAGCCTGTTTGTCTGATCTCGCGAGGGCTGGGTCGAGCGCCAGCTTCGTTAGGCGTTGACTGGAAGTCGCTCACTCCGACAGGAGCCTCTTCAGCTCGGCGCGCGCCTTCTGGCGCCCTTCGAGCCCCCGCTTGAACCGGCGGATCTCCTCTTGGAGGCGAGCGACGATGCCGCGGTCACGCTCGTCGAGGAAGTCGAGGATCTTGAGCTGGCTGTTCACGACGGATGCGCCGCGTACGCCGGAATGCCGTCCTCTTCCTGCGTGAGCATGCGCACGACGATCGTCATGGCCGGGCTCCGTTCGTGTTACCGGGGCTTTCTGGGGTCAGTCGGTGAGGGAGCGGTAGAACTCCACCTCGACGGCGCCCTCGGTCATGCCTTCCTTCTCGCGGCGCTCGCGAAAGCCCGCCAGATGCGGCGCCTTGCGATGGGCATCAAAGGCGGCCTGGTCCTTGTACTGCTCGTAGAAGATGAAGAGGTCGGGGTCCTTGGCGGACCGGTGCGGCCGGTAGACAAGACACCCCGGCTCTGCCTTTCGCACCGCCACCGCCTGCTCCTTCAGGAGTGCCGCGAGGGCGTCGCCCTTGCCCTTCGCCGCCCGGATCTTCGCCACCACCGTCAGCACGTCGGCCATCGTAAAGGGTCTCCTTTCCACCCACGCTCCGACGGCGGGCGGGTGTCGCTCAGTGCATGACGAGGCCGCCGTCCACGCTGAGGGCCTGTCCGGTCATGTAGCCCGACCGCGGCCCGGCGAGAAAGGCGATCACGTGCGCCACGTCCTCCGGGCGCTCCATGCGCCCGAGAGGCACCTGCGCGGCGCGCTGGCGGGTGAACTCTTCCGGCGTCATCCCCATGAGCTTACCCTGCTCGCGCGCGACGTACGTCCACATGTCGGTCTCGACGAAGCCGGGGCAGACGCAGTTCACGCGGATGCCATCCGCGGCATGGGCCAAGGCCAGGCTCTTGGTCATGCTGATGACGGCGGCCTTGCTGGCATTGTAGGGCAGATTGTTCCTGTTGCCGATCTTGCCGGCCATGGACGCCAGGCTGACGATGCTGCCGCACTTCTGCGCGATCATCACTGGCAGCACGGCCTGGCTGGCGAAGAACACGGCCTTGGCGTTGATGTTCATGATCGCGTCCCAGTGCTCCTCGGTGACGTCGAGCGGCGCGGCAGCGCGATAGATGCCGGCATTGTTGACCAGGATGTCAATGCGGCCGAACTCGGCCTTGGCGCGGCCCACCATGGCGCGCAGGTCGGCGGGCGAGGTTACGTCGGTCGGCGCCACGACGGCGCGGCGGCCGAGCGCGCCCACCTCCTCGGCGGTGCGCTTGGCGCCCACCTGGTCCATCTCGGCGATGACGATGTCGGCGCCCTGCCGCGCCAGCTCCAGCGCGGTGGCGCGCCCTATCCCGCGGCCCGCGCCGGTGACGATGGCGGCCTGTCCCTGTAGTTCCATGGCGCCGATCATACCACCGTTCCTCGCTCCCGGAAGCCCCGCGATCGCTTGACTTACGGGAGCCGGGGAGTTGGCGCGGCAGCCGTGGCGCTCCGCGCCTTCCGCTGGGTCGAGCGCTCGACCGGAAGTCCCTCACTCCGACAGGAGCCCCTTGAGCTCGTCACGCGCCTTCTGACGCCCTTCGAGCTCCCGCTTGAACCGGCCGATCTCCTCCTGAAGACGAGCGACGATGCCGCGGTCACGCTCGTCGAGGAAGTCGAGGATCTTGAGCTGGCTGTTCACGTACTTCTGCCGGGCCTGCTTGAGCTGGGGGAGGAAGGAGGGCCGGAGCACGGGTGGGACCGCGTTGGCGCGGCTCTCG
>JBKPCB010000138.1:0-26263 GCA_046727155.1 Candidatus Methylomirabilota bacterium
CATCGCGTTGGGCTCGAGCTTGACCAGATCGGTCTTTGCCTCTCCTCGATAGAAAGCACTCTGGGCGCTGTGGCACGATTCGCAGCGCTCGTTCTCGGGGCGGTGGTGGCAGGAGCTGCAGGCGGCCGGCGTGGCGCTCACCGTCTTGTGCACTTCGGCCGAGTGACAGGCGGTGCAGGTCGCGCCGAACTCCGTGACGTGGCGCACATGGGGCAGCTTCTGCTTGCGGTAGGTCACCGTCTCGAGCTGCTTCACTCCCGCCTGCTCGTGGCAGAGGACGCCGCAGTAGCCGCCCCGAACCAGGGTGTCGTCGGCCTTGGCCGGCGGCTTGCCCAACAGGGCCAGCGCCTCGTCCGCCCAGCTATTGGAGAGCTTGAGCAGATCGGCTGCGTAGAAGACATTGTGGACGCCCCGGCCCAGCGCCACGAACTGCACGTTGAAGTCGCCGTCGCCCACGAGCTGCCGGGCGCGCGCGAGCCTGGGGTGCTTGGGATCGGCCGTCTCGAGCGCCGTCCTCGCCGCGGCGAGCTTGGGCGCCACGATCTCGCGCATCCGGGCCAGGGTGTCCCTCCAGCGCTGCAGCATGCCGCGGTACTTCTCGCCATGGCAGTTCACGCAGGCCTGCTCCGTGGGACGGAATGTCTGGCCGACGATCTTGGCCGCACCCTCCTCCTGCTTGGGAACGATGTGGCAGGCGACGCACTCGACGCGGACCTGGAACATGTGACTCGGAATCATGGGCGTGCCGCGGCCGCCGAGGCCCACGTACATGCGCAGCACGCCTTGATGGGTAGCCTCGTGGCAGTTGCGGCATTCGAGCTCGCCAGAGCGATGGGGCTCGGTCGAGCGATCCTGGGGCGCCGGTTGCGGAAGGGGCAGCGGGCCACCGGGGCGCTGGAGAGGTTGGGCCGGCCGCTCCTCGGCCGCCGTCGCCGGGAACGCGCATGCCAGAACGGCCAGGGCCAGACCGGCAGCCACGAGGATAGGACTCCGCGCCGTCATCGGTGCGGCGTCCCCGCGGCGAGATGGATCCAGACCGGTCTGTCATCCGTATCGTGCCGCGCGGTCGGGACGCCGATCCGGGGCGGCAGCCGGTGCTTGATCTCGGTGTGGCAGCGCAGGCAGTCGATGTTGTGGGCGGTCACGTGGAAGTTGTGGATGAACGCGTGGTCGTCGTAGCGCTGGAGCTTCTCCGGCTGATTATGGCATGTGAAGCAGCGCTCCCGCGGCGCCGCGCCGTCGCCGTCGATCACGTTGAGGTGGCATTGCTGGCATGCCACACCCCGGCGCTGGACGTCCTCGTGGTTGAAGCGGAGCGAGCCGACCACGACTTCCCCCTTGGGCGCGCCGTGACAGCCGGTGCAGCCGGCGATCGGCGTCAAGGCCCGCCCGGTCTTCATCCCCTTGAAGTGGCAGAGGAAACACGTGGACTCGGTCACCTCGATGTGGGTGCCGACCACGATCTGGGAATGGCAGCTCGTGCATCGGAGCTGCCGGCCCCGCCGGGGTTCTTGAAGATGCGGCCGATGATCGAAAATGATGCCCCGCTTGAACGTGACCTTGCCCTCCAGCAGGCGGCGCTCGTGGCAGCCCGACCGCAGGCAGCTGGCGTCCTCGACCTCGGCGAACGGCTTGGAGTTGTACGTCTGGGTGGCCCACTTCACCACCTGCGAGATCGCCTGGTACTTGACCCAGATCGTGTCGCGCAAGCCCGGCGGATAATGGCACTGCACGCACGTCACGTTCCGGTGCTTGGACGCCTTCCAGGCCGCGACGTACGGCTTCATGATGTGGCACGAGTTGCACAGGAGCGGGCTCGTGCTGGCTTCCCACAGGCCGACCAGGGCGGCGCCGCCCACGACCACCGCCGCTCCCAGCACCACCAGGAGGGCGCGGCCGCGGAACCAGCGACGGCGCTTCGGAGCGGTTGCGGCCGGCGTGTCGTCGCTCATCGCAGAGCCGTGACGATGATAAGCCAGATGAGGACGATTCCGATAGCGAGCGAGCTGAAGCCCACGACTCGCGAGAAGTTGCGGAGCCAGCGCGGCGGCGGGTCGGCCCGGCGGGCCTCGAGGCGCCCCTCGGCCAGGAGCCGCTCGTACTCGTCCGGGTGCTCGCGCCGAAACTCCTCCTCCTCCACTCGGCCGGTGAAGATCACCGGGTCCATGGGGAACTTCTCCGGGCGGAGATGGACATTGAAGAAGTGCACCGTGAAGATGAAGCACACCGCCAGCAGCGCCTCGTCGCTGTGGACAATGATCGCGATGTTGAAGATCCAGCCGGGCATGTAACGCGCGAAGAACGTGGGGAACCAGAGCAGCAGCCCGGACGCGCCGATGATCGAGACGCCCCAGAACACCGCCCAGTAGTCGAACTTCTCCCAGTAGGCCCAGCGCCCGAAGCGCGGGCGGGAACCCAGGCCCACGAAGTATCGAACGTGCTGGACGAGCTGCACCAGGTCGCGGGGCTGGGGCACCATCGAGTCGGGCCCCCAGAAGATGCCCGGCTGCCGGGTCAGCACGAGCCGCGCGACGTAGCCCAGGTGCAGGGCGAAGTAGGAAAAGGTGATGACGGCGAAGAACCGATGCAGGTAGCCGGTGGTGAACGGTCCGCCGAGCGCGTGGGACAGCCACGCTCCCCAGCCCGTCTGAGCGTACTTGAGCGGCAGGCCGGTGACGGCCAGACCGAGGAAGCTCACGATCACCATCCCGTGCAGGATTCGGTGGTAGAGGTTGAGCCGGAAGTAATAGCGGGGCGGCGCGCTCAATGCTCGTCCCCATCGCTCCGCCGGCCGCGGCGGAGCCGCTCGATGAGCGAGCGGGGCAGCCAGAGCAGCGTGTGCAGGCCGAAGAAGCCGAAGGTGCCGATGAGCAGCGCGGTCATGAAGAGATACGAGTAGTAGAGCTTGGGGAAGCGCTCCTTGCTCTCCGGGTCCGCGTGCGGATGGAATTCCGCGAATCTTGCGCTGGCCGCAGGATGGCATTGCCGGCAGGTCGCCACGATGCGCGCGGGCGAAACCGATGACGCGGGATCAGAGGCGGGCAGGATCGTGTGGGCCCCGTGGCAGTCGGCGCACTTCGCCACTCGCGTGAGTCCCAGCGTCGTCACCTTCCCATGGAACGTATCGCGGTAGGTCTTGAGGGACTCCACGTGGCAGGAGCCGCATTCCCGGATCACCTCGAGCTGCCACGGCGCGCCCTCCACCCGACGGATCTGATGCGCGCTATGGCAGTCCGTGCACACGGCGGCGGCGGCGTTCCCTTTCGCCGCGGCCTTGCCGTGGACCGATTGCGCGAAGGCCGCGAGGACTCCAGCGTGGCATGTCCCGCACGTCTTCGGGATACTGCTGCGGAACACCCGCGAGGTTGGATCGAGGCGCGGCTGGATCTCGTGGCTGCCGTGGCAGTCTGAGCAATTGGCGGCGACGAGCAGTCCGCTGCGGCTCACCGCGCGGCCGTGAATGGAGTCCATGTACAGCTCGTAGACGTTGGCGATCGGGATCTTGTGGCGCTTGGCCAGCGCCGGGTCGGCGTGGCACTGGGCGCAGGTCCGCGGCAGGTTCAGATGGTAGGTCGGCGAGCGCGGATTCGATTTTGCCAGCACCGCGTGGGCCGCGCCGTGGCAGGACCGGCAGGTCGCGGCCTCGGTATCCCCCCGCTGGCGCGAGCGCCCATGCACGCTTCCACGATAAACCTGCACCTGGGCGCGATGGCATGCCGCGCAGGTCTCGATCGTCACCGCGGCCGCCGGGCGGACATCGTGGGCGCCGTGGCAGGCCGTACACGTGACACCCAGGGCCTTCGCTCCGCGGCTGCCGTGCACGCCTTCGTCCAGCGCGACGCGAGCCTTGTCATGGCAGCCAGCGCAGTGAACGGGCGGCAGCGGCGAGTCGTGGGGCGCCGTGGCCGACGTGTGGCAGGCCACGCACTCGAGGCGCGTATGGGGCGAGGCCTTGAGAACGGTCCGCTCCACGAACAAAGAGTCGCCCCGGCCCCGCACCGGAGCGCTCCGCTTGAGATCCTTGTCGCCGTGGCAGCCCAGGCAGTCCTCAGCCGTGGGCTTGGGCTCCGCCGGCTTGGGCTGGGCGCTGGCCGGGCCGGCGGGGAGAAGCACCGCGACCATGAGGAGAGCGGCGCCGAGCCCCGCACGAGCTCCCGACACGCCGACTCTCCTTCTTTCCACGAGTTACGTTGCCGATGTCGCGGCGCCGCTCCTCCGGTGCCTCACTTCTTGTGACACTTCTCGCAGTTCGCCTGGTCCGTGGCCAGGAAAACGACTTTGCCGCCGACTTCGGTCTTGCCGTTGTGGCAGGTGCCGCACTGCTCGCCCGCCTTTATCTTTTCCATCGTTATCGGGCCGCTGGTCCCCTTCTTCATCTTGAAGACCTTGACATGGCAGGCCGTGCACTTCTCCAGCTTCTGCACGTGATTCACGTGGCTGAAGGTCACCTTGCCGGGGCTGTCCTTCCCCTGCTCGAAGGTGAAGTCCGGGGGAGACTTGACCTGCGCCGCCACCGGTGAAGCGGCCAGCAGGCCAGCCACGGCGGCCGCCAGGAGTGCGAGACTTACGAATCCTATCTTTCGCACGTTGGGCTCCTCTCCTCTCTCACGTTCGGTTCACTTCGCTGCGCTCCGAAGGAAGCCCACCAGGTTCGCCATCTCCTCTCCGGAGAATCGCGGATGGAGCAATCCCATTCGCTGGGCCTCCAGGGCCATCCGGGGAGCATGATTCCATACGGCGGTGGCCCAGACAATCGGAGACTCGTAGCCTCCGTGATACTTCGTCAGCTCGATGCCAACCTGCCCGCCCTCCCCGCGGAACTGATGGCACTTGAGACATCCCTTGCGCACGAGCAGAGCCTGGCCCTGGGGGAGATCCGGCGCCGGGTCGCGAGCCGGGTCGGCATCGAGATACGCCATCAAGTCGGCCATCTCGGCCGCGGTGAACGTCGGCCAGGCCTTCCCTTCCCGCAGCAGCGTCGTGAACATGACGGGCGTGTGGTTCCACAGCCGGCCCGACAGCTCGAACCCGCCCTGCCGCTTGCGGAGCTCTTCGAGCGCCGGCCCCGCTCCCTGCTGGCCCCGCGGCAGATGGCAGCCGGCGCAACCTTTCGCGGTGAACAGCGCTTTCCCGCGCTCGGCATCCCCGCCTCCGCGCTCGGCGGCGGGCGCCGCGCCGCCCGTCAGCGAGACGGCCAGAGCCGCGCCGAGCAGGACTCCGAGGACGCGGCCGGATCCTGTCACTTCGTCGCGCTCGCCGTGTAGCCGAGGTAGGTGAACAGCAGCATGTAGACGATGATCGCCACGCCGATCCACGTGAAGAGTCGGCTCGGCTCTCCTCTCGCCGTCCGCCGGTCCAGGATGGGGATGAGCAGCAAGAACACGGCTCCCAGCCCGAAGGCGAGGATCCCCACGACCTCGCCTTCGATGCCGAGGATATGCGCCGGCAGGTACTTCAGCGTCTGGAACATGAACATGAAATACCACTCGGGCCGGATCCCGACGGGGGCCGGGGCGAATGGATCCGCCTTCTGTCCCAGCTCGGTGGGCAAGTAGGCCGCGAGCGCGGTCAGCACCGCCAGCGCGGAAAGCCAGCCCACGATATCGCGGAGCAGGAAGTTGGGCATGAACGGCATCGTGCGCGGGGGCTCGCCCCGACGCTCGACGGCGGGCGGGACGCTCATGCCGTGCTTCTGGACGAGGTAGAGATGCAGGCCGATCACGGCCGCGGTGAGGGCCGGCAGCACGGCCACGTGGATGCCGTAGAACCGGGTCAGCGTCGCGCCGGTGACGTCACTTCCGCCACGGAGCAGCCGCCCGGCGAATGACCCGATGACGGGCACGGCCCCCGTGATCTCAGTCCCGACCTTGGTCGCGAAGTACGCGAGCTCGTTCCAGGGCAGCAGGTACCCCGTGAAGCCGAACCCCATGGCCAGACCCATGAGCCCCATTCCCGAGAACCATGTGATCTCGCGCGGCGGGCGGTATGCCTTGAGCAGCAGCACGCTGAAGAGATGGACGAAGAGCGCGAAGATCATCAGGTTGGCGGCCCAGGCATGGATCGAGCGGACGAGCCAGCCAAACTGCACCTCGGTCATCAGGAACTGAACGGATTCGAACGCCTCCTCCGCGCTCGGCCGGTAGTACAGGAGGAGCAGGATGCCGGTGGTGACCTGGATCACGAAGAGGAAGAGCGTCATGCCGCCGAGGTAGTACCAAATCGTGTGCCGGTGCACCGGCACCTGCTTCTTGTGCGCAAGCTTCTCCATCTCCGCCAGACCGACGCGCTCGTCCAGCCACGTCCAGAGCCGTCCGCGTTGTGGTTGCCCGGCTCCCATCGTCAGGCGCTCTTGCTGACGACGATCTGGTTGCCGCGCACGTTGACCACGTAGAGATCCAGCGGCCGGGGAGGCGGCCCTTCGACGTTCTTTCCGCCGAGATCGTAGTGCCCGTTGTGGCAGGCGCACCAGATCTGGCTGAGGTCGGAGCGGTATTGCACGGTGCAGTTGAGATGGGTGCAGACGGCCGAGAAGGCTCGCAGCTCACCGGCCGGCGTCCGCACCAGGATGGCCGGCCGGTTTCCGAACTTGAAGATTTGCCCGCTGTTCACCTTGACGTCGTCGGGCTTGATCTGCAGCGTCACCGTCCCGGCCGTCGACTCGCCCACCGTAGGCGGATTGAGGTAGCGCCCCAGCGGGTAGAGGACAGACGCCAGGAAGGCGCCGGCGCTCGTGCCGAGGAACCAGTTGATGAAGCCGCGGCGGGTCGGCCCAGGGTCCAGCGCGTGCTCGGCCATCACTTATCTCCTGTGCCCGGGGCGCGCGGCCCGGAGCCGTTCCGGCGCTCGATCTGGCGGATCTTCACCACGAGACCTCCGATGAGCGCCACGATGATCACCAGCGACACGGCGAAGCCCTTTCGGCGGAACCCCAGCTCCTCCATCGCGCGCACGCCGCGCTCGTAGGCCTTGGCGCTGATGGAGAGCCCCGGGTCCACTTCCTTCTTCACGGCATCGACCTTGAAGGCGTGGACGGCAGTCCGGGCTTTGACCAAGGCCTCCCGGGCGCCGTTGAGATCGAACTGAGCCTGGCTCACCTCCATACCGGCGCGCTCGGCCTGGACCAGGGAGGCCCTGGCCTTCCGGGATTCGGCGCTGAGCGAATCGATGAGCCCCCGCATCTCGGCCGCGCTTTTCCCGCCCTTGTCATCCGCGGAGTGGCACGTGGCGCAGACGGCCTTGTCGCCCAGCCCGAGCATGTCGTCGCTCACGGCCTGGATCCCGTGGTTCTCGTGGCAGGTCGCGCAGCCGGGGCTGCCCATCTGCTCGAATGCCCGCGCGTGCACGCTCTTCTTGAAGAGATCCGCCATCACGGTATGGCACTGCCCGCAAACATTGCCGACCCAGTTGATCCCGGGAGGCACGGCGCCGTGGTTGCCGTGGCACTTGTTGCACGTGGGCGCCGAGAGGTCACCCTTCTCGGCCATGGTCTTCCAGTGGATGCTGGTCTTGTACTTCTGTAGCTGGTCGGTCGGGATCTTGTATTCGGCCATGTATTTTGCATCGGCATGGCACCGCCCGCACGTCTCGGCCACCCTGAGCGGGTGAACGCTGGATTTCGGGTCCGACGGCGGCTTGATGGAGTGGGCGGGGTGGCAGCCGATGCACGTAGCCACCTTCGTATCGCCCTGCTCCCTGAGCCGCCGCCCGTGAATCGAGGTCGCGTACTCGGCCAGCTGATCGACGCGCAGCGACGGGTTGTAGCGCTTCATGAAGGCCGCGTCGGAATGGCAGCGGCCGCAGAGCGGAGGGATCTGCTGACGGGTGGGCTTGCCGATGAAGCCCTTCGCCTTGTCCATGGCCTCCATGCCCGTCTGCCGGGTGTCGCCGCCGTGGCAGGCCACACATCCGAATCCCTTCGACGCATGGATGTCCTGGGGGAAGTCGCGAGCCGGGGCGGCGAGGCGCTCGTCGCCGGTCTCGAGATGGCAGGCGGCGCAGTTGTCGCGGGGCGCCGGCTGGGCTGTCGCAGGCGACGCCCAGAACGCGAGCCCGATGAGCAGGCCCAGCCCGCCCGTCAGCAGAGCGGGGCTCATCTTCACTTCTTCTGGCCGAGTGACTGTAGGAGGGCCACGAGATCCGCCATTTCCTGCGGACGGAACTCAGGCCAACCAACCTTCTTGCCCGCGACGGTCGGGGTCACAACGGCATGGTTCCAGAGCGCGGCGAGCACCGCCGCCGGCGTATCGAGTCCCTTGGCGCGGGTGAGGTCGCTCGCAGGCTTGCCGCGCTCCCCGGTGATCGCATGACAGTGGAGACACCCCTTCTGCGAGAGCACCGCGTACCCGTTGGGCGGGCTGCCCGCATTGCCGAAGTAGCGAACGGAATAAAGATAGGCAACGATGTCCGCCATCTCGTCCGGCCGCAGCTGCGGGATCGTGATGCCCCGCGGCTTCATGGCTGCCAGCATGAGGGGCGCCTTGTTCCAGATCGCCGCGGCGAACTCCATGGGGCTCCGCCGCGCTCCCATCTCCACGAGATCCGGGCCCACCTTGCCGCCGACGCCGCCGACGCTGTGACACTGGACGCAGCCTTTCTCTCCGAAGAGCTGGCGCCCGACTTCGGCGCGGCCGGGCAGGACGTACAGCGGCCCTTCCTGCGGCCCGGCAGTTGCCGGCGCGAGGAAGGCGATGAGATCGCGCAGCTCCTGGCCCGTGAACGTGGGCCGCTCGATGCCACGCTCCTTCATCACCTCGGCCATCCGGGGGGCATGGTTCCACATCGCCGAGGCGATGAAGATCGGCGAGGCAAATTGCTGGAGGGAGTCGAGATTGGGGCCCACCACGCCCCCCGTGCCGCGAACCTGGTGACACAGGATGCAGTTCTTTTCGGAGAAGAGCTTCTGGCCCACGGCGGCGGCGCCGGGCCGATCAAAATAGTTGAGCGTGTAGAGGAAGCCGACGAGATCGCCCGCCTCCCGGGCGTCGAGCTTCGGTCGCGTGATACCGAGCTGCTTCATCCTCGGTACCATCTTGTCCAGGTGGTTCCACATGTCGGCGGCCAAGTCGAAGAAGCTGCGCGGCCGCGCGATGCGCGCGAGGTCCGGCCCCACCTTGCCGCCTACGCCGTTAACCGAATGGCACTTGACGCACCCTTTGGTGCCGAAGGTTCGCGCGCCGGCTACCGGATCCTGGCTCGGACCGGGAGCCTGCTGCGCCCCGACGGAGCCGAGCGGCAGGAGGAGCAGCGCGACGGCGACGGCGATTCCCCTCACGGTCCAGGTCATTCGTAGCCCTTTCTGCCGGAACGCCGGCGGCCGCCGGGAGGGAGAACCCTCCCGGCCGCCGCTGATGCTACTCGAATCTTCCTCGCAGGACAACTCGCTACTCGAGCTTCATCTTCAGCACGCCCGGCGTGTAGGCATGGCGCACCTGCGCATTGTCGAACACCGCCACGCCAAAGGCATACTCTTTCTTGGGATCCTCGAACTGGACGTCGTACTGGCTGCCCGTCACCAATTTCCGCCAAAAGACGCTCGTGCGCACCCCGTCCTTGTAGATGATCTTGGCCGAGATGTCACCGCGGTCCCCCGTGAACGGGGCCACGATGATGCCGGGCACTTCGTCGCCGGCCTTGTACTTCGAGTCGTCGAAGGGCTCCTTCTCGCTGTCCACGATCCAGTATGGCGGGGCGGGCTTGTTCCCCTTGAGCGCGAACTTGGGCCCCTTCTTGTCGTCGCTCACGTTGTTCTTGTAGCCGCCGCCCGTGCTGGGATCGCTTTTCCTGCCGGCTTCGGGCGCCTTGTCCTTGTCGTAGCGGGTGTCGTCGAGATACTGGTCGTCCACCTGGCCAATGGAACCCGTGCGGACGCCCTTCATGTGCCAGATGTCGGCCTTCTCACCGGAATTGGGCAGGTACTTGTTTCCAAATGGCTTGCCTTCACCCGTGTGGCAGGCCGCCATGCAGCCCTTCTGCTCGAAGGCGGGAGAGCTGATGTTCCAGATCATCGCCCACTTGTCCTCGTAGTAGAGGTTGTTATCCCCGCCCTTGTCATTGGGGTCCTTGAGCTGCTTCCAGGAGCCGTCCGCCTGCTTCTGCCACGGTTCGCGGCGCACGCTGTTGGTCTCGTCCTTGTACTGCATGAGGAAATAGATCGTGTCGCCCGCGTAGACCGCTCGGAGGGAGACCTCCGTCGAGCCGCCGGGGAGGTTCTTCCCGCCTACCGCCTTGACGGTGAGGGGTGGGGCCTTTTGCCACGTGGCGTCGATCGTGCCGTCCAGAGCCGGCGCCGCGGCGACTTTTTGAGCCGTGAGCAGGTTCTTCTGCTGGGCGTCGGTGGGCCCCACGACGAGCCCCATACCGATTCCCAGCGCCACCGCGAGCATCGGGATCATCCACTTCATCCACCAGCGTTTCATGTTTGAACTCCTTTCCGGTTCTGCTCCGCCCCGCAGGGCGAGGCACTCGGGAACCTGTCACATCGCGTGACGCATTCCCATGGGCAAGCTCAGCAGCACGACGCCGGCCGCCGTGAACACGAACGACAGCACCGCCATGGGCACGAGGGCCCGGCCGGCAGTTCGAGCATCCGGGTAGGCGCCTGCAGCCAGGCGGTGGCCGGCAATCAGCGAAAGCACGAAGAACGCGACGAGGACGGCCATCTGAAGCAGGGCCACCACCGCCCCCGGCGCCGTCGGCAGCTGCCAGTTCGGTTCGCCGAGTGACAACGGGGTGTAGAGGGCGAGCGCGCGCTGCGCGGCCGGGACGATCCCGCTGCCCTCGAGAAGCAGGTGGGCCAGGTTGTGGGCCAGATGCATGCCGAGCCCGATCGGAACGAACATGTAGCCGAAGAGCACGAAGGTGCGGCGCAGCCCGAGCCCGCTCTCGCCCGCGAGCCGGTTCGCGACGGCCGCGCCCCCCAGCACCAGCAAGGGGATGACGACCAGGCTGCCGCCCAGCAGGAGACTCGACTCCACGAACCCCAGATAGGTCACCGGCTTGAATGTGCCGCGCACGCCCTCCGGCAGCCAGCGGGCCACCGCCTCGGTCCAGCCGGGCCAGCCGGTGAGCATCTGAGCGGTCACGAAGAGCGTGAGCCCAACGAGCGCCACGGCCAGATATGACTCGTCCAGCGCCCGGCGCCCCGACGCCCAGAGATCTTTTCCAAAAGCCCGGAAGCGGAGGGCCAGGTTGTCGCGCGAGCAGCCCTTCACGCACTCGGCGCACAGCGTGCAGTAGTTGTTCCGATCCATCGTCTGCGGGAACTCGAACATCGGGCAGCCGTGCGCGGCCGCGCTGCCGCGATAGCATTCCTTGTCGTGGTGGCTCCGGCACGTCGCGCCGTCCTTCGCCCGCAGCTCCAGCGGCGCCGTCATGGAGTAGATCCCGATGAGCCCGCCGATGGGGCAGAGGTAGCGGCAGAAGCTCCGCCGTTCGTAGAACAGCCCCACAGCCACTGCCACCGCGGCGAAGAAGAGCACGATCCACGCCGTCACCCGCGGCGAGCGCACCACGCCCAGCTGCTCATCGGCCCAGGTCAGCAGGACGAACATGCCGGTAGCCCACCAAAGATTCCTGAGCGGTTTGGGGAGGTGGCGCAGCGGGCCCGTCAGGCGCGACATCCACTCGTTGAGCGCGCCGAATGGGCATGCCAGGCACCAGACCCGCCCGACCAGGACGAAGGTGAAGATGATTCCCGCCCACCAAATGGTCCACGTGAGCTTGGTGGCCAGATTCACGCCGCCGTCCTGCACGTCGTGAAAGCCGAGGAGGACGACGATTCCCATGAGCCCGAGCAGCGGGATCTGGAGCGAGGGCTGGAGCGCCGATGAGGTCAGCAGCCGGCGGAGCCACGGAATCTCGAGCAGGTTGAGAGCGCCGGCGCCCGGCCCGCCGAGCGCCGCCCGCAGCCGGACCACGTAGAGCCCGACCACCGCGATGCCGGCGACCAAGGCCAGCATCGTCCAGCCGGCCGCGCCAAACCCGGGCGCCCGTTCCACCATGACCGGGAACTCCACGGTGAGAGCGGGCTCGAACCGATGGCCTTCCATCTCGGCGAGCGCCACGCGCACCGAATGGGCGCCAAGCCGCGACGGCGTGGCACCCACCGCGTAGCTGCCGGCCCACGTCATTTCCTCGGCGGGTTGGAGATCGGCGACGGCGCCCGGCGCCCCGATCCCGATCAGCACTCGCCCGCCGGAGATCGGAGCCTGCGAGGAGGCATCCGTGATCTTTGCGACGACGTGGGCCTGCTGGCCCCGCACCGGCGGACTGGGGTGGCTCTGCAGCTCGATCCGGTATCCCTGCACCGTCACGACGCTCGCCCCGTCCATGGGCATGGCGTCACCGTGCTCTCCGTGCGCCGCGGCGGCGGCCGGCAGCAGGACGAGAAGCGCCGCCGAGAGGAAACGCGCGATCATCGGCCGTACTTCCGGTCGATCTCGGCGCGGATGCGGGCAACCGGGTACCCGGCCTTGACCATGCGAGACGCCTCCAGCGCCTCGTCCATGCAGATGTCTCAGGTGGGCGCGTGGCCGTCCGTGTAGCAGGACAGCAGGCTCTTGTGCCCGAGGTGCTTGTCGCAGGCGCAGTAGCAGTAGAGCTGATCCAGCACGGTCGGGATGTCGCGAGCGACCTGATGTGAGACTCGGGCTTTGCCGACGAACCGCGCCGGGTCCAGGGTCGGCCGCGTCTCCCGGAGCGCGGCGGCAGCGGCGGCGCGAGAACCCGGCAGGATTGCGAGGAGCGCGAACGCGAAGGACGCCGACAACCACCAGCGGCGGTCGGGATCGCCCGTCCGCTGGGGAACCCGCCCTCCCGATGGATTCACGCGGCTCTCCTTAATCGTCGTCCGTCATCGCTTCATGGCACAGAGTTGCAACGCATGTGCCACGGGCGGCCAGTCCTAAGCGGCTGGAAACATGGAGCGCTCCCGGGCGCGACGGCAAGAGATTGGGTCAGCAAAGCCGCGCCCTGAGGTGCCCGCGCCCCACCCGGCGTGGGTGCGGGCTAGCCGGCCGGCGAGCGCGATTCCACCGTGGCCCGGTAGCCGGGGCAGTCGTCATGCCGGCCGCTCACGCACAGGCGCACGAATTTCTCGACGCCGGGGACGTGAATGCCCGCGTTGGGACGGTGGCAGTAGGCGGGCACGGGGAAGACCCACATGCGGTCGGCGATCACCGGCGCGATGAACGGGCAACATCCCTTGGATTCAGCCATCACGGCCCTCCTGAGTTGGATTCGAGCGGGAGGTAACGGGGGATCCACTGCGCAGCGGCGACGGCATTCTCGATCTGGTCATCGTCGAGCGCGCGGCCGAGCCGAGCATCCCGCGCCTCGCGGACCACGGCTTCCGCGATTCGCGTGCTCACGCGCCGGAGGTCTCGGACGCGGGGGTAGAGCGCGCCCGCCTCGAGATCCTCGTCGGCCACTTGAGCGGCGAGACACGCGGCCGCCGCCCGGAACATGCCGTCGCTGACCTCGCGGGCTTCGGCCACAAGGGCGCCCAGTCCCATTCCCGGAAAGATGAAGGCGTTATTGCACTGGCCGATCCTCACCTGACGGCCGCCGTGGGTGACGTCGTCGAAGGGACTGCCGGTCGCGACCAATGCCCGCCCGTGGCTCCACGCCAGCACATCCGCCGGATGCGCCTCGCACTGACTCGTTGGGTTCGAAAGCGGGAAGATCACGGGACGCTCGACGGTGGTGGCCATGGCCTCGACGACGGCCTTCGTGACGGCTCCCGGCTGGCCGCAGGCGGCGATGAGCACGGTGGGAGCAAGCGCCCGCACCACCGCTTCGAGATCGTGGGGCTTGCCGAGCCCCGCGGCCTGGGCCAGTTCCGCCGGCCAGGCGAAGGGCAACTGGTGGACGTCGAGCGGCTGACCGGTGCGCGCCAGCAGGCCGTCCACGTCGACGAGCGCGAGTGCGCGCCAGAGGCCGTCGCCCGCGAGGCCGGCGCGCTCGAGGGCGCCCCGCAGCTGCCGTGCGATGCCGATTCCTGCCGCGCCGGCGCCGAGGATCACGATGCGCTGCCGCGCCATCGGCAGCCCCGTGACGCGCGTCGCGGCCAGCATCCCGGCCAAGGCGACGGCGCCCGTGCCCTGGATGTCGTCGTTGAAGGAGGGCAGCGCGGTCCGATAGCGGTCGAGCAGCCGGAAGGCGTTGTGCTTCTTGAAGTCTTCCCACTGCAGCAGCGCCAGCGGAAAGCGCCGGCGCACCGCGAGGACGAATTCCTCGACGAGGGCGTCGTACTCGGGCCCCCGGAGGCGGCGGTGCGGCCAGCCCAGATAGAGGTCGTCGTCGAGGAGCGCCTGGTTGTCGGTGCCGACGTCCAGGCTCACCGGCAGCGTGCGGCTCGGATGAATGCCTGCCGCGGCGGTGTAGACCGCGACCTTGCCGATCGGGATCCCCATGCCGCCCGCGCCCTGATCGCCCAGACCCAGGATCCGCTCGTTGTCCGTGACCACGATCAGCCGGACGTCCTCGAAGGGCGCATTGCCCAGCACTTCCTCGACGCGCCCCCGGTGCTCGGGCGTGATCCAGAGCCCGCGCGCCCGTCGGAAGATGTGACTGAACTGCTGGCAGGCGCGGCCCACGGTGGGCGTGTACACGATGGGCAGGAACTCCTCGAGGTGCTCGCCGAGCACATGGTGGAAGAGGTGCTCGTTGCGGTCCTCCAGCGAGGCCAGCCCGATGTAGCGCTCGAGCGGATCCGTCTTGCGGGCGAGATTTTCGTACACGCGTTGCGCCTGCTGCTCGAGCGTGTTGATTCCGTGGGGAAGCAGCCCCTCGAGGCCGAAAGCGGCGCGCTCCTCACGCGTGAAGGCCGTGCCCTTGTTGTAGAGCGGCAGGCTCAGGAGGTGGGCGCCGCGATGGGACACGCGCGTGGCATAGGGCTCCATGGCGCTAGAGCCCGAGATACGCGCGCTTGACGTGCGGGTTGGTCTTGAGCTCGGCCGTCGGGCCCGAGAGCACCACCTGGCCGTTTTCGAGGACATAGCCCGTGGAGGCGAGGTCGAAGGCCGTCGCCACGTCCTGCTCGACCAGGAAGATCGTGGTGCCTTCGGCGTGCACCTTCGCGATGGCGTCCACGAGCGTATCCAGCATGATCGGCGCGAGCCCGAGCGAGAGCTCGTCCAGGATGAGGATCCGCGGCCGGGCCATGAGGCCGCGGCCGATGGCGCACATCTGCTGCTCGCCGCCCGACATGCTTCCCGCCCGCTGGCGCTGGCGCTCCTTGAGGATCGGGAAGAGCTGGTAGATCCAGTCGAGGTCGCGCTGAATCCCCTGGCCGTCGGCGCGGCGGTACGCGCCCATCAGGAGGTTCTCCCGCACCGTCATCTGGGGAAAGAGCCGCCGGCCCTCCGGCACCTGGGTGATGCCCTCGACGACGATCGCCTCCGAGTTCCAGCCAGTGATGTCCGTGCCGTCGAGGGTCACGCGGCCCGCCGAGGGGCGCACGATGCCGCAGATGGTATTGAGCAGGGTGGACTTCCCGGCGCCGTTGGAGCCGACGAGGGAGACGATCTCCCGCGCCTGCACCGACAGACTCACCTCGCGGAGGATCTGCACTTCGCCGTAGCCCGCGCTCAGCCCCTGGATCTCAAGCACGGCCCTGCTCCGCGTAGCGCCGGCCCAGGTAGGCGGCGACGACTTCGGGATTGTTCAGGACCTCGCGCGGCGGCCCTTCGGTCAGCTTCTCGCCGTGGAACAGGACGAGGATCCGATCCGAGAGGTCGCGTATCGCCTTCATGACGTGCTCGATCACCACCAGACTCACGCCGCGGTCGCGGATCCGCCGGATCAGCCCCACCGCCGCGTCGATCTCGGACGGGTTGAGTCCGGCCATCACCTCGTCCAGGAACAGCACGGTGGGCCGCATGGCCAGGGCACGCGCCAGCTCCATGCGCTTGCGCTCAGGCACGTTCAAGCCCTCGGCCGCCGAGTCGGCACGGTGAGCGAGCGCGACGAAATCCAGCACGTCCTCGGCCTGGCGGCGCGCCTCGGACAGGGCGCGGGCGCCGCCGCGCGCGCCGAAGAGCGCGCCGACCATGACGTTCTCGAGGACCGTGAGGTTACGGAAGGGCTTGACCACCTGGAACGTGCGGCTGACGCCGCGCCGGCCGATCTCGTAGGACGGCAGCCCCCGGATCGAGTCGCCACGGAAGCGCGCCTCGCCATCCGAATAGCCGAGCGCTCCGGTGATGACGTTGACGAGCGTGGTCTTGCCGGAGCCGTTCGGCCCGATCAGCCCCAGGATCTCACCGTCTCCGAGCGTGAAGCTCACCCTGGACACCGCGGCGAGCCCGCCGAACTTCTTCGTGACGCCCGCGGCCTCGAGAATCGCCATGGCTACCTGTGCTCCCGGAGCTCGGTGAGATTCGGCGGGTGGCGCCGCGTGCGGCCCGCGCGCCCGAGCGAAGTGGGCCCCCCGAGTCCTGTTCGCAGCTCGAAGAGCTGCGTTCGGGCGAGTGGGTGACGGAGCCGGCCGCGCGGGCCGCACGCGGCGCCAGGACCCGCCGGGATCTCACCGCCGCTGATCATGACCACGCGCACGGAGTCGTGCTCGCCACGCGGCGCTCGCGCCTGGGCCGAACCGCCACGGTATTCGGCGGGATTCATTAAATCCGGTACTCGCGGAAGTTCCGGGCGAAGTCGCGGAGCGAGAACTGACGCTTCCGGATCACCTCCGCCAGGCCTTTCGGCATGAACAGCACGACCAGGATCACGATCAGGCCGTTGAAGAGCTCGGCGAGGCTCACGAGCTGGGTGGACAAGAGCTCCGACACCGAGGTGAGCACCAGGGCGCCCAGCAGCGGTCCCACGACGGTGCCCATGCCGCCGAACACCGCCATGATGATCATCTGGATGGTCGTGATCACCTTGAAGACGCCATCGGGGTCGATGAAGGTGATCCAATAGGCGAAGACCCCGCCGACCAGGCCGGCGAAGCCCCCGCTCATGGCGAAGGCCAGGGTCTTGTACAGCGGCGTGTTGATGCCCATGGCCGCCGCGGCGTCCTCGTCCTCCCGGATCGCGATGAGCCCGTAGCCGAAGCGGGAGGCGGAGAGCCACCAGTTCACGAGCGTGGCGAGCAGCAGGATGCCCAGCATCAGGTAGAAGAACGGCAGCGCGCTCTTGGTGATCGGCATCGTCAGCCCGGTTCCGCCGCCGGTGACCTTGAGGTTGTAGACGATCTCGCGCGTGGTCTCCGCGACGCCCAGCGTGGCGATGGCGAAGTAATGCCCCTTGAGCCGGAGGATCGGCATCCCGATGAGCCCGGCGAACATCATCCCGACGACGCCGGCCGCGGGCAGCGCGAATGCGAAGGGCAGCTCCGCCACGGTGAGCAGCACGCCCGCGGTGTAGGCGCCGATGCCGAAGAATGCCACGTTGCCGAAGGAGGCGTAGCCGGTGAAGCCGCCGATGATGTTCCAGCTCTCCGCGAGCGCGGCCAGCATGAAGAGATTGATGAGGAACTGAACCAGGAACGGGGAGAGGATCGCCGGGGCCATGGCAAGGACCAGCACAACCAGAGCGCCGACGACAACCGGAGTCCAGCGCGCGCCCACGGCTAGCCCCGTCTTCCCAGCAGGCCGGTCGGGCGGAAGATCAGGATCAGCACGAGGAGGCCGAAGCTCACCGCGTTCGGATACGTGGGGCCCAGGTAGGTGGAGGTAACCGACTCCGCCACCCCGAGGACGAGGCCGCCGATGATGGCGCCCATCATGGTCCCGAGCCCGCCCAGCACGGCAACCACGAAGGACTTGAGCGTGAGCCCGCCGCCCATGATGGGCGTGATCGGAAAGAGCATGCCCCACAGCCCACCCGCGGCGCCGGCCAGCGCCGCGCCCAGGCCGAACGTCACGGCGTAGATATGCGCCACCGGAATCCCGGTGAGCCGCGCGGCGCGGAGCTCCTCGGAGGTGGCGCGGATGGCCCGCCCGAGCTTGGTCCGCTCGAGCAGGAGGAGGAAAAGCACGGAGAGGACCACCGTGGTGATGAACACCCAGAGCCGGACATACGGAATGGTGATGCCGCCCACTTCGAAATTGGTCGCGGCATACGTCGGGGTGACCTGGCGCAGGTCCGAGGACCAGAGGATCCGGGCCAGGTTCACCATCACGACCTCGAGCCCGAAGGTGATGAGCAGCGTCAGGAACAGCTGCGCCCGGACGATCAGATTCAGGAGGAACCGCTGGATCAGGTACCCGTAGACGAACAGCGCGACGATGGTCGCCGGCAGCGAGAGGAATGGATCCCATCCCCACAGCGTGAAGGTCCAGAACGTGAGGTAGGCGCCCAGCATGATGAGCGCCCCGTGGGCGATGTTCACAATGTTCATGACCCCCCAGATCAGCGACATGCCGAGGGCCATCATTCCGTAGAGGCCCCCGAGGAGGAGCCCGTTGACCAGGACCTGGGTGAGGAGCACGGCGTCCTTGCGCTACTTGCGCTGGCCCCAGCGGGGCGTGGGATAGACCGGCTTGCCGACCATCTTGCCGGCAACGTAGATCGGCACCAGCTTGCCGTCCTGGATCTGGACGAGCACCTGCCCCATGGCGATCTGACCTGTGGATTCGAACTTCACGCGGCCGTAGAGCGTCTCGACGTCCAGCGCAGCCAGCGCGTCACGCACCTTCTTCGCGTCGAGACTGTTCGCCTTCTCGATGGCGAACTTGAAGGCGAGAACGTCGGCCGCCCCGGAGGCGACGTGGTAGTCGGCCTGGTAGCCGAAGCGCGCCTGGAATTGCTTGTCGAACTCGCGCGCCGTCTTGAAGATCTCGCCCCCGATTTCCATCTCGGGCAGCCAGGGGGTGATCCCGTAGACGTACTCGGCCGACTTGCCGAGTGTCTTTCGGAAATCGCCGGTGGGCGGCCCCACCGTGAAGATGGCCATCTTCGGGTTCACGTCGGCCGCCTGGGACTGGCGGATGAAGTTCAGCGCGTTCTCCTCGTGGCCGGCGACCAGCACGAGGTCGGGATTCTTGCTCTTGATCACGGCCAGGATCGAGGTGAAGTCCTGGGTGGCCGGCTGGTACTCCTCGTCATAGACCTTGTCGATCTTCTGCTCCTTCAGCCACTGCCGCGTGCCCTCGGCCACGCTCCGGTCGAAAGCCTCATTGGAGTAGAGCAGGGCGGCCGTCCGCACCGGCGGATTCATCTTCGCCGCCGCTTCGATGGCCGCCTGGAAGTAGAACTCCGCTTTGGGCAGCGTGCCGAAGATGTACTTGTAGCCACGGTCGAAGATCTTGCCCGAGGCGCCGCCGCCCTGAACCATCGGGACCTCGTATTTCTCGGCCACGGTGCTCGCGGGAATGGTGATGCCGCTCGAGTAGGGCCCCAACAGGAAGTTCACCTTGTCGGAAGTGACCAGCTTGGTGAAGAGCCGCACTGCCAGGTTGGGATCGCTCTGGTCGTCGTAGAGCTTCAGCGTCAGCATGTAGGACTTCCCGCCGACCTTCACGCCACCCGCCTTGTTGATCGCATCCACCGTCAGCTGGTAGGCGTCCACGTAGAATTTGCCTTCACGCGCGTACTTGCCCGTCTGGGAGATCGCCGAGCCGAGCACGATCTCGTCGGCCGCCCGGGCCGGTCCGGCGGTGAGCGCGAGAGCGATTGCGACCAGGGCCAGGCTCCATCGCCAGATCGACCGATGCCTCATGATCATTCCTCCTCGGACACGACCAGCCATTGCAGGCCCTCGCGCCCACTGGGTTTGAGTCGGGGCGCGTCGGCCCCTACGGAATTCCTGACGCCCGGCGTTCGCGAGCCTCCGATCACGCCGGCCCTCCGGTCGCTCCGGCGCCGCCGTCGGCTCGGAGCGCGTACGAGCTCAACACCTTCATGTAGTTGGCGCGCTCGAATGCGGCCGGCTCGCGCACCGAGCGGTAGCTCATGCTCCCCTGCATCTGGCGGATCGACTCGTACTCATGGGCCTCCATCCAGGCCAGCATCTGGGCGCGCACCGTGACCAGGTGTCGGATGCCGCGCTCGAGGAGGGCCGAGGTCATCATGGCCACCCGCGCGCCGGCCATCATGGCCTTGAGCGCGTCCTCGCCCGTGTGCACGCCGCCGGTGATCGCCAGATCGGCCCGAACGTGACTGAAGAGGATGGCCGCCCAGTTCAGGCGCACCGGGAGCTCGTGCGAGGCCGACAGCGTCAGCCGCGGCACGACCTCGAGCCGCTCGAGATCGAAGTCGGGCAGGTAGAAGCGGTTGAACAGCACCAGCGCGCCCGCCCCCGCCTGGTCGAGGCGCTGGGCCAGATGGGCCAGCGCGCTGAAGGCATGCCCGAGCTTGACCGCGACCGGGATCGTCACGCTCTCCTTGACGTCCCGGACCAGGTCCACGTACATGTCTTCCACCTGGGCGCCCGACATCCCGGGATCGGTGGGCACGTAGTAGATATTGAGCTCGAGCGCGTCGGCACCCGCCTCCTCGATCTTCTTCGCATACTCGATCCAGCCGCCGGTGGACACGCCGTTGAGGCTGCCGATGATGGGAATCCCCACCGCGGCCTTGGCCCGCCGGAGGTGCTCGAGGTAGGCATCCGGCCCGAGATTGTAGCGCCCCATGTCGGGAAAGTACGTGAGCGACTCGGCGTAGCTCTCGGTGCCGTGCGAGAGATGGCGATTGAGATAATCGCTTTCCAGCGTGATCTGCTCCTCGAAGAGCGAGTGAAGCACGACGGCCGCGGCGCCCGCGTCCTCCATCCGCCGGATATTCCCCACCTCTTCGCAGAGCGGTCCGGCCGAGGCCACCAGCGGGCTCGCCAGTCGGAGTCCCAGATAGGATGTGGTCAGATCAATCATTGTTGGTCTCGGGCGCCGCCTTGGGCGCCGGTCCGGTCACGGGCATGGCCGCCCAGTGCTCGTACAGCCGCCAGCGTTCCAGAGCGTCTTCTTGCGCCTCGGCGAGCAGGCGCCGGGCGGCGTCCGGATCGCTGTGGGCCAGCATCGTGTAGCGGGCTTCGTTGTAGGCGTACTGCTTGAGCGGCAGGCTCGGCGCCTTGGAGTCGAGCTGGAGCAGGGGCTGCCCTTGCCTCGCCAGGTCGGGATTGAAGCGGAAGAGCGGCCAGTGGCCGGCCTGCACGGCGGCCTTCTGCTGGTCCATGCCGTGGCGGAGGTCATAGCCATGGGCAATGCAGTGGCTGTAAGCGATGATGAGCGCCGGCCCCGGGTAGGCCTCGGCCTCGCGGAAGGCCTTGAGTGTCTGGGCGTCGTTGGCGCCCATGGCGACGCGGGCCACGTAAACCGTGCCGTAGGTCATGGCCATGAGGGCCAGGTCCTTCTTGGCCGTCGGTTTGCCGCCGGCCGCGAACTTGGCCACGGCCCCGCGCGGCGTGGCCTTGGACATCTGGCCGCCCGTGTTGGAGTACACCTCGGTGTCGAGCACCAAGACGTTCACCTTTCGGCCCGAGGCCAGCACGTGGTCGAGCCCCCCGTAGCCGATGTCATAGGCCCAGCCGTCGCCGCCGACGATCCACACGCTCTTCTCCACCAGGGCATCGGCGAGGCTGAGGAGCTCGCGCGCCTCCGGCGCAGGGAGCCCGAGCAGCGCCGCTTTGAGCTGGCGGACCCGCTCACGCTGCGCTTCGACGCCCGCTTCGCCGGACTGGTCGGCGCCGAGCAGCCGGGGTGCCAGCTCGCCCAGCTCCGGCGCGAGCCGGCGGACCAACTCGCGCGCGTACTCGGCCTGCTTGTCGAGCGCGATGCGCATGCCGAGGCCAAACTCGGCATTGTCCTCGAACAGTGAGTTGGCCCATGCGGGCCCGCGCCCCTCGCGATTCACCGTCCACGGCGTCGTCGGCTGGTTGCCGCCGTAGATGGACGAGCAGCCGGTGGCATTGGCGATGACGGCGCGGTCGCCGAAGAGCTGGCTCAGCAGCTTGAGGTACGGCGTCTCGCCGCAGCCGCCACAGGCGCCGGAGAACTCGAACAAGGGCTGGAGCAGCTGGACGTCCTTGACCTGGCCCGCGTTGAGCGCGTGCCGGTCAGCCTCCGGCAGCTCGAGGAAGAACCGCCAGTTCGCCGTCTCCTGGTCGTGCAGCGGCGGTTGCGGCATCATGTCGATGGCCTTGTGGCGGACCTCGCTCTTGCTCTTGGCGGGGCACACCTCGACGCAGAGCCCACAGCCCGTGCAGTCCTCGGGCGCGACTTGCAGCGTGTACCGGGCGTCTCCGAACTCGCGCCAGCGGGCGGGCGCCGACTTGAACGCCGAGGGCGCGCCCTCCAGCAGCGCGGGCGGATAGACTTTGGCGCGGATGACGGCGTGAGGGCAGACGAGCACGCACTTTCCGCACTGGATGCACAGGACCTCGTCCCACGCCGGGATCTCCAGCGCGATGTTGCGCTTCTCCCACTGCGCCGTCCCGGTGGGATAGGTGCCGTCGGCCGGCAACGCGCTGACGGGGAGCCTGTCGCCCTCGCCCGCGATCATCCGGCCCGTGACCCGCTGGACGAACTCGGGTGCCCCGGCCGGGACCGGCGGCCGCATGTCCACGGCGCTCGTGGTGTGGCCCGGCACCGCGACCTCGGACAAATGCTCGAGCGCGCGGTCCACCGCGGCCCAGTTCTTCCGCACCACCGTCTCTCCGCGCCGGCCGTAGGTCTTTTCGATGGCGTGCTTGATCGCCGCGATGGCCTCGTCTCGCGGGAGCACCCCGCTGATGGCGAAGAAACACGTCTGCATGACCGTATTGACGCGCCCGCCCATGCCCGCCTCGCGCGCGACCCGATTACCGTCGATGACGAAGACCCGCAGCCGCTTGTCGAGGATCTGCTCCTGCGCAGCTCGCGGCAGGTGGTCCCAGACCTCGTCCCGGCCGTACGGACTGTTGAGCAGAAAGACGGCGCCCGGCTCCGCCACGCGCAGCACGTCGAGACGCTCCAGGAAGGAGAACTGGTGACAGGCCACGAAGGTCGCGCGGTCGATCAGGTAGGTGGACCGGATGGGCCGCGGCCCGAAGCGGAGATGCGAGACGGTCACCGACCCGGATTTCTTCGAGTCGTAGACGAAATAGCCCTGGGCGTAGTCGCCGGTTTCTTCGCCGATGATCTTGATGGAATTCTTGTTGGCACCCACGGTTCCGTCGGCGCCGAGGCCGTAGAACACCGCGCGCACCGTGGCGGGATCCTCGGTGGAGAACGCGGGGTCATACGCCAGGCTCGTATGGGTTACGTCGTCGTGGATGCCGATCGTGAAGCGCGGGAGCGGCTTCGCCTTCGCCATCTCGTCGAAGACCCCTTTGACCATGGCCGGCGTGAACTCCTTGGAGCCCAGTCCGTACCGGCCCCCGATCACGCGCGGCATCCTGCCGAACGGCGCGCAGCCCAGCGCCACCGCCTCGCCCACTGTAGCCATCACGTCCAGGTAGAGCGGCTCTCCCACGCTGCCGGGCTCCTTGGTCCGGTCGAGCACGGCGAGCGTCTTCACCGTGGCGGGCAGGGCCGCGAGAAAGTGCTCGGCCGAGAACGGCCGGTAGAGCCGCACCGTCAGCACACCCACCTTCTCGCCGCGACCGACCAGGTGCTCGACGGTCTCCTGAGCGGTTTCCGCGCCTGATCCCATGAGCACGATCACCCGCTCGGCATCAGGAGCGCCGGCATAGTCGAAGAGACGGTACCGGCGCCCGATCAGCCCGGCGAGCTTGTCCATCGCGTTCTGGACAATCGCGGGACAGGCCAGGTAGAAAGGATTGGCCGTCTCCCGCGCCTGGAAGTGCACGTCCGGATTCTGAGCGGTCCCCCGAATGACGGGGCGGTCCGGGGACAGCGCGCGGGCGCGGTGCCCTCGCACCAGTGCGTCGTCGACCATCGCTCGCAGGTCGGCAGGCGCGAGCGTCTCGACTTTCGTCACTTCATGGGAGGTGCGGAAGCCGTCGAAAAAATGCAGGAACGGCACCCGCGCCTCGAGCGTGGCGGAGTGGGCGATGAGCGCCAGGTCCATCGCCTCCTGGACCGAGCTCGACGCGAGCATGGCGAAGCCGGTGGCGCGCGCCGCCATCACGTCGCTATGGTCGCCGAAGATGCTGAGGGCCTGCGTGGCCAGCGAGCGCGCCGCCACGTGGAAGACGGCGGGCGTGAGCTCCCCGGCGATCTTGTACATGTTGGGGATCATGAGCAGCAGGCCCTGGGAGGCCGTGAAGGTCGTGGCCAGCGCGCCGGTCTGAAGCGCTCCGTGCAGGGCGCCGGCGGCGCCGCCCTCGCTCTGCATCTCGACCACGGTAGGCACCGTGCCCCAGAGGTTGGGCCGGTGCTGGGCGGCCCACTGATCGGCCCATTCGCCCATGGCCGACGAGGGCGTGATCGGGTAGATCGCGATCACATCGCTCAGGAGGTAGGCGACCTGAGCCGCCGCCTCGTTGCCGTCGAGCGTGACGTGACCCCGTGCGGTCGGCGCATCGAGCGTCGGACTCGTCACAGTCACCATGTCCGTCCCCTGCCCCTTGAGTGGCGCCACGCTTCGCGCTATCCCGCGACGTCCGCGGACTGATAGAGGCAGAGCGGGTCTTCGGCCAGCGGATCACCCGTCGCGGCGAAGGCGCGCGCGCGGGAGCCGCCGCAGGGTTCGCGGTATTCGCAGCGCCCGCAACGGCCGCCGAACAGATCGGTGCGCCGGAGGGCGCGGAACACGCCCGAGCCGCAATAAAGAGCCACGGGATCGGCGGTGCGGATATTGCCGGCCGTGAGTGGGAGAAAGCCGGACGGGTGCACCTCGCCGGTGTGCGAGATGAACATGATGCCGTTGCCGTCGCGGATTCCCGCGCCGTGACCGATCGACCGCTGCGGCACCGCGCCCTGCCCGCGTCCCGCGCGGCGGGCCCGTTCCAGCGCGACACGCCGGAAATGAGGCGCCTCGGTGGTCGTGATAAGCGGGCCCGGCGTCCCGGCGATCTCCGCGAGCGCCTCGAAGAGGCGCTCACACGCGGCGGGGGAGATGGGACGGAGCACCGTGCCGCGCCCGACTGAGATCAGGAAGAAGAGACTCCACCGCGCCGCGCCGAGATCGTCGGCGCGATGACGGATCTCCGGTAGGTCGCCCAAGGTCTCCTCGCTCACGAGCGTATTGATCTGAAATGGCAGCTTGGCGGCGACCGCCGCCTTGGCGGCCTCGAGCGTCCGATCGAAGCATCCAGGAACACCTCGAAGGGCATCGTGACGGGCGGCGGTCGAGCCGTCCAGGCTGAGCGAGATCGCGTCGACCCCAGCGTCTTTGAGCTGGAAGATAGCCTCGGTGGTGAGGCGCGGTGTGCCGCTCGGCGCCACGGACACGTCGAAGCCCAGCCTGCGTGCGGCCGCGATGAGCGCAAACAGGTCCGCGCGCTTCAGCGGATCGCCGCCGGTGAGGATCAGATGAGGCAGCGGCGCCCCGAAGCCGGCCAGGCGCTCGATGAGCCGCAGCCCCTCGGCTGCGCTGAGCTCGGCCGGGTCGGGCGCCGGCGCCGCCTCGGCGCGGCAGTGACGGCACGCGAGGTCGCAGGCCCGCGTGACCTCCCAATACACGCGCCGGGGCGCTCGATCGAATCGGATCGGCTCGCTCATGCGCCGTTCTCGACTCCTTCATCGCGCTTGCCGATCTCCACGTAGCCGCGCATCCCGCGTCCGAGGTAGAGCTGGCGCGGGCGGGCGATCTTCTGCTCGGGGTCGTCCCGCATCTCCTGCCACTGGGCGAGCCAGCCGCTGGTGCGCGGGATGGCGAAGAGCACCGGGAACATCTCCATCGGAAAACCAATGGCCTGGTAGATCAGTCCCGAGTAGAAGTCCACGTTCGGATAGAGCTTGCGGGAGACGAAGTAGTCGTCCTGGAGCGCGATCCGCTCCAGCTCGAGCGCGATGGGCAGCAGCGGGCTCGGCTGCGTCACCTCGAACACCTCGTCGGCCATCCGCTTGATGATCTTGGCGCGCGGGTCGTAGTTCTTGTAGACGCGGTGGCCGAAGCCCATGAGCTTGGCCTTTCCGTCTTTCACCTGCTTGATGAACTCCGGGATCCGCTCCTTGCTGCCGATGGCGGCCAGCATCCGGAGCACTTCTTCGTTCGCGCCGCCGTGCAGCGGCCCGTAGAGGGCCGCCACGCCTCCCGCGATCGCGGAGTAGGGATCGACTCGGGACGAGCCCACGCTGCGCACCGCGTTCGTCGAGCAGTTTTGCTCGTGGTCGGCGTGCAGGATGAACAGCACTTCCAGCGCCTTCTCGATGGTCGCGTTGGGCTCGTACATCACCTCGGTGGTGGTGAGCTGCGGGTTGGGGCGTTTGCCGGTGTA
>JBKPCB010000139.1:0-15261 GCA_046727155.1 Candidatus Methylomirabilota bacterium
GACCAAGCTCGAGCCGCGGGGACTGCTCTTCCAGCAGTCCGCGGGGAAGTGGTATTCGACGCTGCCGACGCTCGTCTTCTAGCGTCCGGAGGAGCGCGTCTAGCGGCGAGCTCGAAAGCGCGCCGCGATCAGCGGGTCCACCATCGCGGCGGTGGCCACCATGACGGCGTCGGCCCCGGCGGCCAGGGCTGCCCGGGCCCGCTCGACGGTGGTGATGCCGCCCACCGCAAGGATGGCCCGGCTCCACGCTCCCGCCTTCCGCCAGGCCAGCAGCTCCTCCATCTGGACCCGGCAGTGGTCGTAGACGTCCGTCCCGCAGATCCCCGCCAGCTCGCGTCCGGCACCCGTGAAGGCCGCCGTGCCGTCGGCCTTGACGACTCTGCGCTGCAGCCCGTTGACCAGGATGAAGCCGTCGAGGTACGGCGCCAGACGCGTCGCCAGCTCGTGCAGCGGGCGCGGGCTGCGCGAGGCGCCGAGCTTGGCGATCACCGGCCGATGTCCGACGGCGCGCCGCACCCGCTCGGCGATGAGGGCCGAGAGCGCGGGGTTCTCGAAGAGCATCTGCGGTTGCTCGCTCGTGATGTTGGGGCAGGAGAGGTGCACCTCGATCACGTCGGCGCCCGCATCGGCGGCCCAGCGCGCGCAGACCGCGTAGTCGTCGGCAAGCAGCTCCGGTCCGCCGCCCTGAGCGGGGGTGCCGGCCACGCTGACGATGAGCGCCTGGCTCGGCCGGATCTTCGACTTGGCACGCATCACGTCGGCGCGCCACTCGCCGGGATCGGGTGAGGGCAGGCCGAAGGATGCGGCCCACGTCACGGCGGCCGGATTCACGCGGCGTGGCGCTGGCTCGGCGACGCACGGCTCGGCCAGCCGGCAGAAAATCAGATTGGGCTGGCTAAAGGCCGGGCGCGACGTGGTGCGCACCGTTTTGTACGTCAGCAGCCCGTAGCCCAGGCGCGCGTAGGCTTCGATCCACCTCGAATTCGGCAGCGGCCCCGCCGCGACCCCGACCGGGCATTCCACGCGGCGCTCGAAGATCCGCGCCCCGGGGCCGGAGGGCATTTTTCGCGGCCGCGCCGGCAGCTTCGGGACATGAGCGGCGTTCCACGCGAACGAGCGGTCGAGGCGCCAGGCGATCACGCCTCGGCCTCCGGCAGCTCCAACCGCCAGTCCTCGGACGGAATTCTCACCGGAGCGCCGGCATGACCTCGCGGGCGAGCAGATCCAGCTCGCGCATGATGTGCGCGTGCGGCATGCCGGGGAAGAAGAGCCGGCAAATCAGATGGGTCATGCCGTACTCCTTTACGAAAGGCGTGAGCGCCTTGATGACCTGGTCCGGCCCGCCGATGAGGAAGCGGTTCTTCATCAGCGCGTCGAGATCGGTGGCGATGGAGGCGTCGATGAACGGGTGCCTCCAGCCGCCCGCGTATTCCTTGCGGTAAGAGACCATGATGTGCCGCTCGGCCAGCTCGCGCGCCTGCTTGTCCGTATCGGCGATGATGACGTCGCGGGTGAGCGGCCATTCCGCGGGCGGCCCGGAGCACCCGGCGGCCTCGCGGTTGGCGAGGAATTGTTTCTTGCCGGTCAACAGCCGCCCCAGGTCCGCCGTGGGACCGGGCACCCAGTTGTCGCCCAGGGTGGCGGCGCGGCGCAGGGTGATGTCGCCCCAGCCACCGATCCAGACGGGCGGGTGGGGCTTCGTGACGGGCTTGGGCTCGAGCTTGCCCTCGACCGTGTAGTACGCGCCTTTGAAGGCGAGCGACTCCTGGGTCCAGAGCCCCTTCATGATGGCGAGCTGCTCCTCGAAGCGGGCGCCGCGCTTCTCGAGCTCGGTGCCGTACAGGGCGAACTCGTCGGGCTTGTAGCCGATGGCCACGCCCAGCACGAAGCGACCGTTGGACATGACGTCGAGCATGGCCACGTCCTCGGCCAGCCGTACTGGGTGATAGAACGGAGCGACGAGGATGTCGGTGCCCAGGATGACCTTCGAGGTGCGGCTGGCGAAACCGGCCAGGACGGGGAGCGGCGACGGCCAGTAGTGGTTGACCACCGAGTGGTGCTCCTCCATCCACACGGAGTCGAACCCGAGCTCCTCGCCGCGCGCCACTTCTTCGAGGGCGTCACGGTAGTAGTGCCCACCCTCGATGGGGATGAAGCCGATCTTGAGGCTCGCCATGCTACCGATCGGAGGCGAGCTTCCCGTTGATCCCCCAGTTGGACCTCTCGACGTCCTGGAAGACGACGTGCACCTGGTCGGGCGTGGTCTTGCCGATCCGGACCATGGCGTCGGTGATCGCCGCGACAATCTCCCGCTTCTGCTCATCGGTGCGGCCGGCGTACCACTGGATCGTGATGTTGGGCATTGGAGCCTCCGGGCTACTTGAGGCGCTGCATGTCGTCGGGAAAGTTGGAGCTGAAGGAGTAGGACTTCACGGTCCCGTCCGCGCTGAAGCGGACGGTGAGGCTCTTGGAGCGGTCCTCACCGCTGCCGGACCGGGCGAAGAACCAGGTCCACGTGGGATCGCCACTGTCCAGGCCCACCTCGTAGGGCTCGCCGAACGCGCGGCGCAGCTCGCTCTTGCCCGTCTTGCCCGCGACGATCGTGCTGGCCTCCGGCGAAGCAAACTCGCGGCCGGCCTTAAAAGAGACGCAGCCCGCCAGCAGGAGAAGCGCGACCCCGAGAAGGAGCAGGCGGGAAGGCCCCATCGCGCGTGATTATCCCACGCACTCCGCGGGCCGGTCAACGAGGCTTGACTTGCCCGCGGTGTGCCGCTAGGGTGAGAGCACTTTCGTCAGGAGGTGCCGCGCGATGCCGATCCCCGTGATGACAGGTTACTCGAGCCTCAAGGATCTCCCCGAAGAGAAGATCGGGGAGAAGATCACCCGCAAGATCCTCGTCGGCGAAAAGGAAATGGTCGTCTTCTGGAAGATGAAGGCCGGCGCCCGCGCCGCCATGCACCAGCACCCGCACGAGCAGATCTTCTGGATGCTGTCGGGGAAGATGGAGTTCGATCTCAACGGCGAGAAGCGCACGTGCGTCGCCGGCGACCTCGGCGTCATTCCGGGCAATACGCCGCACGGCGCCTATTTTCCGGTGGACACCGAAGTC
The DNA here is from genome assembly GCA_046727155.1 of Candidatus Methylomirabilota bacterium. Lineage (GTDB taxonomy): Bacteria > Methylomirabilota > Methylomirabilia > Rokubacteriales > CSP1-6 > DASSSH01. The sequence goes on from JBKPCB010000139.1 coordinate 3,110, forward strand.
GTCGACATCTTCGCGCCGCCGCGGGAGGACATGTTCACGGGCGGGGATACCTACCTCGCGCGCTGACGCGCCCGCCTTCTCTCCCTCTCCCCTCTGGGGAGAGGGCAGGGTGAGGGGACCGGCGCTTGCGTGCTAACATAGCGGCGTGGAGACGTTCACCTCCGAGGAGCGGGCCGCCCTCGCCCCGTACTTCACGAACCTCGACGGTCCCGTCTTCGCCCTTGTCAATCTGCCCGAAGTCGTCAAGGGCGCGCTGTTCGCCCGGTATTCCCGCTCGGCCAAGTCGCTGCGCCGGCTTTTCCTCGACGAGTTTCGCGAACAGGCGGGAGAGGTCGCGCGGGCTCCCTCCATCGGGACGACGCGCGCCGACCAGCTCTACGAGCGCGTGTTCAGCGACTACGGCGACGACTCCGTGGCCCAGCTCGGCGGCGTGCATCTGGCCTGCGAAGGCGCCTCCAATATCCTGACGAAAGTGCTGGAGTGGGGCCGGCTCATGGCCTACCTCGAACAGTCTACGCGCTACGTCCCGTACACCGACCGGCCGGGCGGCCGCTGGAAGTACCGGATCCCCGCGGAGCTGGACGGCCATCCCGTGCGCGCCCGCTTCGTGGACACGCTGGACCGCGCGTTCGAAACCTACGCGCGGTGGATCGACCCCATGCGGGAGCACTGGAGCGCGCGCCTGCCCAGGCCCGCGGGAGAGGGCGACGGGCCGTGGCGGATGACCATTCGCGCCAAGGCGCTCGACAGCCTGCGTGGCCTGCTGCCTGCGGCCACGCGCTCCAATGTCGGGATCTTCGGGACCGGCCAGGCCTATGAAGGGCTCCTGCTGCGGATGCGGGCTCAGTCGCTGAGCGAGGTGCGCGAATACGCCGAGCTGATGCGCATCGAGCTCAACAAGGTGATCCCGGCGTTTCTCAAGCGACTGGATCGGCCCGAGCGCGGCGGCGCATGGAGCCGCTACCTGGCGGCGACCCGGGAAGCGTCCGAGCAGGTGGCGCGCCGTCTGCTCGAGGGGATCGAGCCCGAGCCGCGCGCGGAAGTGACGCTGACCGACTTCGATCCCGAGGGAGAGGTCAAGGTGGTGGCGGCGGCGCTCTACGCCGTCTCGGAGCTGCCCGACGACCAGCTGCTCGCCATCGCGCGGAAGCTCTCGACGGAGGAGCGCGCGCAGGTGCTGGCGGCCTATGTGGGCGCGCGCGAGAACCGCCGCCACCGGCCCGGCCGCGCCTTCGAGCGGACTGCCTACCGCTTCGACGTGCTCGGCGACTACGGCGCGTTCCGCGACCTCCAGCGTCACCGCCTGCTCACGCTCGAATGGCAGCCGTTGTCGCCGCGCTACGGCTTCGTCACGCCGGAGGAGCTCGAGGAGGCCGGCGCGCTCGCCGACTGGACGCGAGTGATGAACGAATCGGCGGCGCTCCACGACGCCCTGGCCGCGGCGGGGTTCGCCGCCGTGGCGCCCTATGCGGTGGCCATGGCCTACCGGGTGCGCTTCTACATGGAGCTCAATGCGCGCGAGGCCATGCACATCATCGAGCTGCGCACCACCCCCCAGGGCCATCCCGCCTACCGGCGCATCTGCCAGCAGATGCATCGGCTCATCGCCGAGCAGGCCGGTCACCGCGCCCTGGCCGCCGCCATGCAATATGCCGACCTGTCGGGCGGCGAAGCCGGCCGCCTCGGCGCGGAGCGCGAGGCCGCGCGCCGCCGCCAGCCCGCACCCTAGCCGAGGGAGACGACGATGAAATGTCCAGCCTGTGATGCCGAGCTGAGCCAGATGATCGTCAAGGGCGCGGCGCCGAGCGGCACGGACGTGACCGTGGACGTCTGCCGGACTCGCTGCGGCGGGATCTGGTTCGACCAGTTCGAGCTGCGGAAATTCGACGAGCCGTTCGAGCCAGCCGGAGATCTCCTGGCCCTCAAGCGCGCCGCCGGCGCCACCGTCGATCCCAACAAGGCGCGCATGTGTCCCAAGTGCGTCTCGGTCCGTCTCCTACGCCATTTCTTCAGCATCAAGCGGCAGGTGGCGGTCGAGGAATGCCCGCAATGCGGCGGCTACTGGCTGGATGCGGGCGAGCTGCTCGCGCTCCGCAGCGAGTATCCGAGCGAGAAGGACCGCATCCGGGCGGCCGACGAGTACTTTGAGGACGTGTTCGGCCCCGAGTTCCGCGCCCAGGCCCAGAAGGACGAGGAAACCCTCGCCCGCGCGCGGCGGGTCGCCAGGATGTTCCGCTTCATCTGCCCGTCCTACTACATCCCCGGCAAGCAGTCGTGGGGGGCGTTTTAGTGCGGACGGAGCAGGTCAAGGCGCTCGAGTACCTCCGGCAGAAGGGCACGCTGCTGCCGGCCGCGCAGATTCACGCGCGGGTAGGGGCCGCCTTCGCGGCTCTCGAGGCCGGTCTCGATGGAATCACCGAGCTGGAGGCGCGCCAGCGCGCGATTCCGGGCGAGTGGACGGTCCAGGAAGTCGTGGATCATCTGATCGAGACGCATCGGCCGAGTCTCGACGAGCTTCGTGACTTGCTGGCTGGGCGCCGGCCAGCCGACGGGCCCATCCCCGCCTCGCTCCAGTCCGCCGATCCCATGGGGCGGGGCTGGAAGGACCTCGTCGCCGACCTCAAGGCTGCGCACGCCGAGGTGCTCGAGACGCTGGCCGCGGCGCCCGACCAGATGACCGACGCGCGGGCTCCGCTGGTGATGGTGGTCAACGTGAATGATGCCGACGGGAGGGGGGAGCCGCTGCACTGGATAGAGGAGTTGGACTGGAAGGCCTACGCGATCGTCTTCCGGCTGCACGAGCTCGACCACCTGAACCAGATCAAGAAGACGCTCAAAGCCTGCCGCGGCGCCTAGGGGCGCCCACATCCGGTGGCTCCCGCGCCTTGGCCATTCGGCAGATTTTGGCACCCCGTCGTGACGAATGCAGTACCCCCGGGGCGGACGACGGAGCCTAAGTGCCTGCCACTTGGACTCTCTGCCTCTGGCACTAAGCTTGCTTGGTTCCAAGGGCATGCTGCGGCGGAGAACTCTCTTTGGCGCCGGCGCCCTGGCTGGCTTGGCCCTGCTCGCCGGCTGCGCCGCGCAGCGCCCCTATCTGAGCGCGGGTGACGCCAGCCTCGGTCAGAACCCCTATCAGATTGGGCCCCTCACCGTCGTCGTCCGGTCGCAGCCCGAAGTGGAGATGATCTGCCGGCTGAGCGCGCCCTCGATCGCTCCGGCCAACGAGCGCATCCAGGGTTGTTACGTGCCGAAGGAAAAGATGATCGTCTCCACGCCCGATCCCTACGTGCTGCTTCACGAGTTCAAGCACCACTTCGAGGGCGGCTGGCACGACTGAGACGCGCCCCTCACCCTGCCCTCAGGGAAAAGGGGAAGTTAGCCTTTCGTTCTGCTGAACTCTTCTTTCACCTTCTGCAGCTCGCCCGGATTCGCTACCAGATCGAGCGCCGTCATGGCCAGGGCCTTGGCCGCGGCCACGATGCCCTTGCGCGCCAGCGGCGACTTGGCCCACTCCGCGAACTCCCGCGAGTGCCCCGGGACGCCGTCGGGCGAGATCCGGATATAGGGATGGATCGTGGGGATGACCTGGCTCACATTGCCGCAGTCGGTTGAGCCGAAGCCCGCCTCGCCGTCGTCGGGATCAATGGGGAAGTCGATCCGCTCCAGATTCTTGGCGAACATCCCGGCCATGGTGAAGTTGGGTTTGAGCGGATCGTGGATGGTCGGGTCGGCGGTGATCTTGACCGTGCAGCCCGTGGCGGTCGCCGCGCCGTCGGCGCAGGCCTCCAAGCGGCGCAGCAGCTCCCTGCAGTAGTCTTTCGTGGGCGCGCGCAGGTAGAACTCGGCGGTGGTGTGCTCCGGGATGATATTGGCCTGATCGCCACCCTTCGTGATGATGCCGTGCACGCGCGCGTCGGTCCGGAGCTGCTGGCGCATGAGGTCCAGCGAGACGAAGAGCTGGATCATGGCATTGAGCGCGTTCACGCCGCGCCACGGCCACGACGAGGCATGCGAGGCCTTGCCGAAGAATTCGCACTTGGCCTTGATGATCCCCAGGCTCGGCCGCCAGATCTGAGTGCCGCAGCGACCGTGCACCATCAGGGCCGCGTCCACGTCCTTGAAGACGCCCGCCTCCATCAGCTTGACTTTGCCCGCGCCGCCCTCCTCCGCCGGAGTCCCGATCACCTGGATGCGGCCGGCGAACGGCAAGGTCTTGAGCGCCGCCGCCAGCGCGGCGCCGGCGCCCGCGCCCGACGTGGCGATGACGTTGTGCCCGCAGGCGTGGCCGATATTGGGCAGCGCGTCGTACTCGGCCATGATGGCGATGGTGGGGCCGGCACCCCGGCCGGGAATGGTGGCACGAAAAGCCGTGGGCAGCCCGCCCACACCACGCTCCACCACGGCGCCCTGACGCTCGAGGAGCTCGGTCAGCCAGGCGGCCGCCTTCTCCTCCTTGAAGCAGAGCTCGGGATTGGCGTGGATCTGGTGGCTGATCCGCTCCAGATCATCGGCCAGCCGGTCGACGGCCTGGGCGACCTTGCCTTTGGCCTCGTCGAGGGCATGGCTCATCGGACTCACCGTCCGGCGAACTCGGCCTTGGCGGCCTCGACACGCTTCGGCTCGGCGAGCAGGTCGAGCGTCGTCATGGCCATGGTCTTGGCCGCCGCCACCATGCCGGCCCGCGCCATGGGCTTGACGGCCGCGTCGGCGAAGTCGCGCGTGTGGATGGCCATCCCGGTCGGGGCGATGGCGATCATCGGCTGGATCGCGGGGATGACCTGGCTCACGTTGCCGATGTCCGAGGAGCCCTTCCGGTCGGGGATCGGCTCGCCTTCGGTCAGCCCCACGGTCTTCATATTGGAGGCGAAGAGGTCCAGCAGCACGCGGTTGCTCCGCATGGGCTCGTAGACATTGTCGTGCTGCGTGACTTTGAGGGAGACGCCGGCCGCCTTGGCGGCACCTTCGGCGCACGCGACCACGCGCGTGTGCAGCTCCCACATGGCCTCGATGCTCGGCGCTCGCACGTAGAACATGGCGGCCGCATGCTCGGGAATGATATTGGCCGCGGCGCCGCCGTTCGTGATGATGCCGTGGATCCGGCACTCCGGGCGCATTTGCTGCCGCAGCATGCTCACGGCGTTGAAGGTCTGAATGCAGGCGTCGAGCGCGTTGATGCCCTCCCACGGATCGGCCGAGGCGTGGGAGGCCTTGCCGGTGTACTCGAAGGTCACGCGCACGATGCCGAGCAGGTCCTGGTGGAGCAGGGTGCGGTCGAAGCCGTGGATCATCATGGCCGCGTCCACGTCCTTGAAGACGCCGGCCTTGATCAGCTTGACCTTGCCCCCGCCGCCCTCCTCGGCTGGAGTCCCGATCACCTGGATGCGGCCCGGCGGCAGCTTGTCGCGCACCGCCGCCAGCGCAGCGCCGGCACCCGCGCCCGAGGTGGCGATGATATTGTGGCCACAGGCGTGGCCGATGCCGGGCAGCGCGTCGTACTCGCAGAGGATGGCGATGGTGGGGCCGGCGCCGGTCTCGATGGTGGCGCGGAAGGCCGTGTCCACGCCGCCGACGCCCTTCTCCACCTTGAAGCCGTGCTGACCGAGGAACTCCGCGAGCCAGCCACAGGCTTTGACCTCCGCGTAGCCGAGCTCGGGGTTGTCGTGGATCTGGCGCGACAGCGCCTCCAGGTCATTCGCCAGACGGTCCACCGCCTGGCCGACTGCGTCTTTGAGCGCGCTCATGAACGCCTCCGAGGATCGAAGTGGAGCGATCGACCGCAAACCAGGGGCGAGGATACCACAGTCGCGGAAACGGGCGGCGGGCCGGCGCTTACGGCGACTCGACGCAAAAGAGGAAGAAGAGCGGCCGCATGGGATCCGAGCTGGCCTCGCGGCGCGAGTCGCCCAGGCAGCGGGCGCGCGGGACGCCGGACGAGGAGCCGGAGTCCGTCGGCGCGGCACAGCCGACCAGCACGAGCGCCAGCGCCAGCAGGATCGCGCCGCGGCTCACGACGAGTACTTCTCGCCCAGTGTGAACTGCTCGGTAACGCCGATCAGATCGTTGAACTCCTTGAACGAGATGTACCGGTCCGCGAAGGCGAGCACGTCGTCCTCCCGGCCGGCGTCGGCCAGGAAACGCTGGATCGCGCGCACCGCGACGAAGAGCGTGTCGACGGGCAGGAGGATGACGGCGTAACCCAGCTCGCGCAGCCGCGGGAACGGCAGGAGCGGCGAGCGGCCGCCCGGCGCGTAGTTGAACAGCAGCGGGGTGTCGAAGGCGCGGGCCACCTGCTCGATCTGCGCCTCGGTGGTGGGCGCCTCGACGAAGAGCATGTCGGCGCCCGCCTTGGCGGCGAGCTCCGACCGTCGGAGCGCGTCGTCGAAGCCGTTCACGGCGATGGCATCGGTCCGCGCGATGATGAGCAGATCGGGATCGGTGCGCGCCTCGACGGCCGCGCGGATCTTGGCCGCGAACTCCTCCGCCGGGACCACGACCTTGCCCGTCATATGGCCGCAGCGCTTGGGAAGCTGCTGATCTTCGATGTGCAGTCCCGCCACGCCCGCCGCCTCGTAGAGCGCGACCGTTCGCCGTGCGTTGAGGGCGTTGCCGTATCCGGTGTCGGCGTCCGCGACGAGGGGGATCGACACGGCCGCGGCCATGTTCCGCGCGTGGTCCGCCATCTCGGCGAGCCCGGCAAAGCCCATGTCGGGCAGCCCGAGCCGCGACGCCGAGACGCCGTAGCCGGTCATGTACACGACGGGGAAGCCCGCCCGCTCGACGAGCTTGGCCGACACGCCGTCGTAGGCGCCGGGGACCACCAGCCCGCGCTTCTGATTGACGAGGCGACGCAGCGTCTGCCGCCGGGTCGTGGCGGGGCGTCGATCGGGATCAGCCATGGCTCGGACAGCCTACCACGACTGTCGCGGCGGGGGGATCGGTCTTGCCGGGAACTTGCTCTAGCGCTGACCGGCGTGCGCCGGAGTCTCGGAGGAAGATCGAACGGGCAGCTCGAGGACGAAGACGGCTCCCCCTTCGGGGCGATTCTCCACCCACAGGCGCCCGCCGTGCTCCGCGATGACGCTGTGGACTACGCTCAGCCCCAGGCCCCGCCCCTGGCCGGGCTCCTTGGTCGTGAAGAACGGATTGAAGATCCGCGGCAGATCCTGTGGCGCGATGCCGGGACCGTCGTCGGCGACCTCGATCCGCGCTCCGCCTGCGGCCGGTCTCACACGGATCGAGAGCGTCCCGCCGCCGTGGGCCGCCACCATCGCCTGCTCGGCATTCTGGATGAGGTGCTGCAGCACTTCCTGGAGCTGCCCGGGGTCGGCCCAGACGTCATCCACGTCCTCGATCTCGGTACTGACTTTGATGCGCTGGGCGGCCAGCCGCGCCTCGTGCAGCTCGAGCACCGCCCTGAACTGCTCGCCCAGCTGGCAGCGCTGCCGCCTCACGGGCGGACGCTCCGCGAACAGGACCAGCTCCCGCACGATGTTCGCGGCGCGCTTGGTGGCGCCGTCGATGACGCGCAGGCCCTGCAGCAGCGCGTCGTGGTCCTCGCCCTGGAGCAGCAGATGGACCTGGCCCAGGATGATCATCAGCGGGTTGTTGATCTCGTGGGCGACACCTCCGGCCAGCTCGCCGACGGCAGCCAGCCGCTCGGCGCGCACCACATCGGTCTGCGACTGCCTCAGCTCGTCCAGTTGGCGCCGCGTCTCGGAGTACAGCCGGGCATTGTCCAGTGCCAGCCCGATCTGGTCGGCGGTGCACTCGAGCAGCGCCACCTCCTCGTTCGTAAAGCGCCGGTCCGTCTGGCGACCCAGGGACAGCGTGCCCAAGATGCGATGGCGCGCCCGGATCGGCACGCAGACGAAGCCCCGGATGCCGGCGGCTACCACGGCCTCGCGGGCCGCGGGCAGCAGGTCTGGCGCCCGGCTCACCTCGTCGAGCAGGCGCACGCGCCCCGACGCGGCGACGCGGCCGATGAGCCCTTCGCCGATCGGCAGGGTCTGGTTCACCTCCCGGAGCTGCTCGGACAGCCCCCGGTCGCCACAGAGGACCAGGCCGTGGCCGTCGGAGGCGATCAGATGGAGGCTCGCGATCTCGTGCCCGGTGACATGGGTGAGGGCGGCGAGGGCCTTTTGCATGACTTCGTTGAGGTCGAGCGAGCGACTCACCGCCTCGGCCACCGTTCTCAGCACATGGAGGTGGCTGATCAGCGAGGGCGCGCCGCTTGGCGAATCCGCGCCGCCGGGTACTGCGTTGGACCGTGAACCATTGCGTGGCATGTCTGGACCCGACTTAGAGACGAAAGCAAGTCCAGTGCCAGTGTCGGATCCGGTAAATGCCTATGCCGTCAGGGAAATCGGAGACACGCCCGCCCGCGCCTGTTCGCAGAAAGACGCCGCCGCCGCAACAGTGTCACCCGATGCGACGAAGCCGGGCCTTGGCCCGCGCCAGACGGCGCGCGATCGAAGGATGCGAATAGAGAAAGAACTCCTTCAGAGGATGGGGCTCTCGCTCGGCCAAGTTCAGCTCGCCCAGCCGCTCGAGAGCGGTGAGGAAGGCGGCCGGATCGGCCGCCGTCAGGAGCGCGAAGTCGTCGGCCTGCCGTTCCACATGGCGCGACCAGCCATTGGCCAGCGGCAGCGCGACCACGGTGATCCCCATCAGGATCAGTCCGAAGAGCGGCAGTCCGGCCGGGTCCCAGGGCGCGGCGAGGTGGAGCGCCTGCGACCCCGCGCGCAGAGCCTTGTCGGCGAGCCAGAACGTGGCCAGGGTGAGGACCCCTTGGACCGCGAGTCCGCGCCAGATGTCGCCGTGGACGTGGTGCGCCAGTTCGTGGGCCAGAACGGCCTCCGTTTCGTCCGGTGTGAACTCCGCGACCAGGGTGTCGAAGAGGAGTATGCGTCGCGTGTGGCCCAGGCCGGTGACCGCGGCATTGGCCGTGCGGCTCTTGCGCGACTGATCCGCGATCCACACGCCGAGCACCGGCACCCCCGCCCGGCGCGCGAGCGCGAGCAGGCGGTCGCTCAGCTCTTTGTCTCGCAGCGGGGTCAGCCGATAAAACAGGGGCGCGAGCCAGACGGGAGCGACCAGGGCGAGCAGCGCGTAGGCCGCGAAGAACACGATGCCGGCCCAAAGCCACCACCGCGGCGTCTGGCGCATGAGCCCGTAGACGATCTCCGCGCCCAACAGTCCGAGCGCAGCGCCGATCAGCGCCGCTTTGACCCCGTCCCAGACCCAGCGGAGGAATGGCTGGTGCAGGAGACCGAACCGGCGCGGAAGCCAGAAGCCGCTGAGCCAGCTCAATGGCATGGTCATGAGCCGGTACGCGCCGGCCAGCACGACGAGGCAAAGCAGAAGCTCGAGCCACCAGGAATTGGTGAGCGCGGCGACGCGGTCACGGAGCGCTACGGCTGCTCCGGTGGCGAGCAGGGCCGCGAGATAGAGGGCCGAGAGGACGAAGCCCGCGACGGAGAGTCCGAACTGCCAGCGGTGGTATGTCCGTGCGCGTCCGTCCGTGGCCACGAAAAGGGGCCGCTAAGCGCGGCGGTGTGAATCCACCAGAGCCGTGAGCCGGAGAAGGTCGGCGTGGGTCAGGCTAACGAAGCCGAACACCGGCCCGTCGGTGTCCGAGCGCCGCACGATGGCGTAGAGCTCGAGCGGGCGACGGTCGGGCGGGGAGAAGCGCAGCCTCGCGGAGGTGCCCTCGGGCAGCCGCTCCTCGAGCCGGATCTTTGCGCCGTAGGGGCTGAAATCCACGGTCTCCCGCATGACAGGGCGGCCGCCCGGAACTTCGATGATGACCCGCCAGGCGACGCGGACCCGTGGGTAGCGGCGCAGTTCGGCTTGCGATCGGCTCATGCCGGCTGGGGCCTCTGCATGGAGCCCCTAGTCTCGCATTTCAGGGGCTTGCGCGCCAAACCTTTCCCCGATTTGTGCTAGACTGAACGGCAATTCACACGCACAGGAGCCTACATGTTCCAATCCGTGGAGGACGTCCAGCAGCACTTCAAGAACGCGCGGTACATCGCCAACCGCCGCATCTCCACCGTCGTGTACCTGGCGGAGCGAATGGGCCGGCCGGTTCTGATCGAAGGACCCGCGGGCGTCGGCAAGACCGAGCTGGCCAAGACGCTCGCCGAGATCACCAATCGCCGCCTCATCCGCCTGCAGTGCTACGAGGGGCTGGACGAAGGCAAGGCGCTGTACGAGTGGAAATATGCCAAGCAGCTCCTCTACACCCAGCTCCTCAAGGAGCGGATCGGCGAGCTCATCGCCGACGCGCCGTCGCTGCCCGATGCCGTGGCCCGGATCTCGGGCCAGGATGATGCCTTCTTCTCGCACCGCTTCCTCGCCGCGCGCCCGCTGCTGCAGGCGATCGAGTCGCCGGATCCCGTGGTGCTGCTCGTGGACGAGATCGACAAGGCGGAGCCTGAGTTCGAGGCCTTCCTGCTGGAAGTGCTCTCGGACTTCCAGGTCTCCGTACCCGAGCTGGGAACCATCAGGGCGACCAATATCCCGCTCGTGGTTCTCACCTCGAACAATGCCCGGGAGCTGTCCGACGGGCTCAAGCGGCGGTGTCTCCACCTGTTCATCGATTTCCCGGTACCCGATGAAGAGCTGGCCATCATCCGGCTCAAGGTTCCCGAGATTTCGGACCGCCTCGCCCAGACCGTGGTCACGGCGGTGCAGCGCATCCGCGGCCTCGAGCTGCGCAAGGCGCCCTCGGTGTCGGAGAGCCTGGACTGGGCGCGGTCGCTGGTGATCCTCAACGCCGAGACGCTGGATCGGGATCTCGTCGAGTCCACGCTGACCATGCTCGTCAAGCACGAGAAGGACCTGGACCGGGTCAAGGGCGCGCTCGACAAGGTCCTCGCCGACCTCACCTAGTCGTCCGACGCCCGAGCGAGGTAGTTCGGATGAGCGCTTGCGCGAAGGAGCCTACGGTAGCGCGGCCGCCCCGATCAGTTCACTAGACGCCGAGCAAGGCAGTTCGGATGAGCGCTTGCGCGAAGGAGCCGAACCGCAACCCGTGAAGACTCACATTCAAGCAAGATGAAAGATGAGCGCTTGCGCGAAGGAGCCCAACCGCAACCCGTGAAGACTCACATTCAACCTAGATAAATGGATCAACGGATCCTGGAGTTCATCGGCGATCTCCGGCGGGCCGAGATGCGCATCTCGCCCAGCGAGGCGCTCGACGCGCTTGCGGCCTCGGCCGAGATCGGACTCGACGATCGGGAGACCTTCAAGTCGGCGCTGGCCACCACGCTGGTGAAGGAAAGCCGCGACCTGCCCACGTTCGACCGCTTGTTCGACCTCTACTTCCTCGACCTCCAGGCTCTGGGCGCCGGGCTGAAGAAGGCGCTCGGGCCGGAGGACCCGCGCATCCAGGAGATGCTCGAGCGGCTCATGGCCGAGGACGGGCTCGACGTGGACGGGCTCACCGAGCTGATGCTCCGCGGTCAGGGCACCGACATGGAGATGGCGATCCGCCAGGGGGGCGAGGGCGCCGGGCTCGAGCGGCTCATGTATTTCCTACAAGTGGGCTACTTCTCGCGGCGCATCTACGACAAGTTCGACTGGGAAGCGATCGAGCGCGACCTCGCGCGGATCATGCAGCTGCTGGAAGCCAAGGGCCTCGACCCGGGGATGCTCGCCCGGATCCGCAACTACCTCGACCTGCGCCTCGAGGCCTTCAGGCGCATGATCCGCCAGCACGTCGAGCGCGAGCTCGAGCGGCGGGCCTACCGGCAGGGCGAGAAGCTCACGCGCGAGGTGCTCACCGACAAGCCGCTCTTCGCGCTGTCGCCCGAGGAAGTCGCCCAGATGAAGGCGGTGGTGGCGCGGCTGGCGCGGAAGATCAAGGACGCCCTCGCGCTGCGCCAGCGCCAGGAGGAGAAGGGGCGGCTCGATTCTCGCCGCACGATCAGGAAGAGTCTCCAGTACGGCGGCGTGCCCATGGAGGTGCGCTTCCGGCGCCGGCACCGCGAGAAGCCCAAGCTCGTCACGCTCTGCGACGTGTCGGACTCGGTGCGCAACGCGTCGCGGTTCATGCTCCAGCTCGTCTGGAGCCTGCAGGAGTGCTTCTCCCGCGTGCGCTCCTATGTGTTCGTGTCGGAGATCGCGGAGGTCACCCAGGCGTT
>JBKPCB010000140.1:0-12522 GCA_046727155.1 Candidatus Methylomirabilota bacterium
GGCCATGGCTCTCGGCGGCCCCGTGACCTATCACGATCCGGAGGAGGCGCGTCGCGCTGAGGTCTCGCTCGGCGGCACGCTCGCGCGGCCGTGGGAGCTCTGGAAGCGGAAGGCGTTGCGCGGGCAGTGAGGGGGGCGGCCCCCGCGGCTGGGTTCCTTCGTAACCCTTGGCCGGGTATACTGCTCTTGAGGTTCCCGCTCTGGCGCAATTGACCCATTTGGCGGTCCGACCGCTGTGATATACTCCGCGCGGTTTGTAACTCGTCAGGGAGGCATTTCGTGACCGGTTATCTGCCCGTTGTCATTTATCTGGCGCTCATCGTGGCCTTCGCCGTGGTGTCCCTCGCAATGGCCGCATTCCTGCGCCCGGCCCGTCCGTATTTCTCCAAGCTCGAGAACTACGAGTGCGGCTCCGAGACCATCGGGGAGGCGTGGGTCCAGTTCCCCGTCGGCTTCTACCTGGTGGCGCTGATCTTCATCGTTTTCGACGCGCTGGCGGTATTCCTCTTCCCCTGGCTCTTGACCCTCCGGACGCTCGGCCTCTGGGCTGTCGGCATCATGGCGCTCTTCCTCGGCATCCTCTCGCTCGGCTGGATGTATGCGTACAAGGAGGGGATCCTGGAATGGAAGTAAAGGCGCCCACTCCACAAATCCCGCCGGCGGTCTGGACGGAGTTCAAGGACCTCCAGGAATGGGAGAAGTACCACCAGGAGCGCCCCGAGGGCGACAAGCACTCGGCGCTCTTCGAAACCCTGGAAGAGGGGATCTTCCACTTTCCCGGCGGCTTCGTCGTCACGTCGGTGGCGGACGCCTTCCTCAACTGGGCCCGCAAGTCCTCGGTATGGCCCGTGACCTTCGGGCTGGCCTGCTGCGCCATCGAGATGATGGCGACCTTCGCTTCGCGCTTCGACGTGGAGCGGCTCGGCATGGTGCCGTTCGCTTCGCCGCGCCATTCCGACCTCATGATCGTCTCGGGCACGGTGACCATCAAAATGGCGCCCATGCTCCTGCGCATCTACGAGCAGATGCCCGATCCCAAGTGGGCCGTATCCATGGGCTCCTGCGCCAATTCCGGTGGGCCGTTTCGCCACGGCTACCACGTGGTCAAGGGCGTAGACCGGGTGATCCCGGTGGACGTCTATGTGCCGGGCTGTCCGCCGCCCCCCGAGTCGCTGCTCAACGGTCTACTTCTGCTCCAGGAGAAGATCCAGCACTTCCGCCAGACGGGGCAGCGCGCCCCCTCCAACCCGAAGACCGACTAGCTTCGTGACTCACGACCAGGCGCGGACCGCGATCCAGGAGCGCTTCGGCGTGCCCGCCGAGGGCGAAGGGGCGCTGCTCACCGTCACCGTGCCCGTCGAGCGATGGGCCGAGCTCGCGCGCTTCGCCAAGGACTCGCTGGGCTGCCTCTACTTCAACTTTTCCACGGCGGTGGACTGGAAGGACCAGGGGCTCGAGGTGCTCGCGCGCGTCGAAAACCTGGACGCCAACTTCGCGCTCACGATGAGGACGCGGCTGCCGGCCGGCGAGACGCGCTGCCCGTCGCTGGTGCCGGTCTACAAGGGCGCCGACTGGATGGAGCGCGAGGGCTACGACATGTTCGGCATTCGGTTCGAAGGCCATCCGGACCTGCGGCGGATCCTCTTGCCGCAGGACTGGGAAGGCCATCCACTGCTGAAGTCCTACGCGGTGGACACCCCGCACCCCCCGTATCGGTGACCACCCGATCATGATCCACGAGCTCAGGACCTATACCCTCAAGCCGAGCAAAGCCGCCGATTTCATCAAGCTCACGGCGGAAGTGGGCTATGCCATCAGGACCCGGCACTCCAAGTGCGCGGGCTACTGGACGACCGAGGTGGGTGACCTGAACCAGGTCGTTCACCTCTGGGAGTACGACGATTTCGCCCACCGAACCGCCGTGCGGACCGCGCTGGCCAAGGACCCGGACTGGACGACCAAGTATCTGCCCCACGCGCGCGAGTGCCACCGCCGTCAGGAAGCGACCGTGCTCATTCCGTCGGATGCCTGGCCCTTCACGCCGGGCGAAGGCAACGGCGTTTACGAGCTCCGCTCCTACCGGCTCCACCCGGGCAAGGTCGGCGAATGGCTGGCCCTCTTCGGCAAGGGCCTGCCCGCGCGGGCCAAATACTCCGCGCCCGTGGGCGTGTGGTCGGCCGAGCTCGGCCGGCTCAACATGGTCTATCACCTCTGGGGCTACGCGGATCTGCAGGCGCGGGCGGAGGTCCGCAAGCACGTGATGGCGGACGCCGCGTGGGCCGAAACGGTGAAAGGGCTGAACCCGCTCATGCAGGAGATGCGCACGAAGATCCTGCTACCTACCGACTTTTCGCCGATGAGGTAAGCGCCCGATGATCCACGAGCTGCGGACATATACGCTGGTGCCGGGCACGCAGGGCCAGTACCTCAAGCTCTCGAGTGAAGTGGGCCGCAAGACCCGCGGCGATAAATACGGCAAGCTCGAGGGCTTCTGGTACACGGAGTTCGGCACGCTCAACCAGGTCGTGCATCTCTGGACCTTCGACAGCCTGAACGAGCGCGAGCGCCTGCGCTCCGAGCTGGCCAAGAACGAGGACTGGACCAAGGGCTATATCCCGCAGATCCGGTCCATGCTCCTCGCGCAGGAGAATAAGATTCTCTCGGCTGCGCTGCCGCTCCAGCCGCCCAGCGACACCGGCAATGTATACGAGCTGCGCTGGTACCGGGCGCACGTCGGCAAGGCGGGCGAGTGGATCCAGCTCTTCAAGGAGGTCATGCCGGCCCGCGAGAAATACATGCGCCGGGTGGGTCTTTGGCAGACGGAGATCGCCCAGCTCAACGAGGTCGTGCACATGTGGGTGTACCGCGATCTCAATGAACGCGCGGCCGCCCGAGGCAAGCTCGCCCAGGATCCCGCGTGGCAATCCTTCCTCCCCAAGTCGGCCCCGCTGCTGGCCCACATGCAGGCCATCGTGCTCTACCCGTCACCGCACTCGCCGATGAAATAGCCATGGCCGACCCCGAAGCGCGGAAAGTCATCGAGATGGGGTATGGGGGCAGCGAGCGCCTCACCATGAACATGGGGCCTCAGCACCCATCGTCCCACGGCGTCTTCCGCGCGATCCTGTCGCTCGAGGGCGAGACGGTGGTGGGCGTGGACGCCGTCATCGGCTATCTCCACCGCTGCCACGAGAAGCTCGGTGAGACGCTGACCTACACGCAATACCCCTCCATCGCGTCCAAGACCGACTACGTGGCCGCCATGACCAGCGAGCTGGCCTATGTGCGCGCCGCGGAGCTGGTCGGAAAGATCGACGTCCCCAAGCGCGCCCAGTATCTCCGCGTGATCGCCGCGGAGCTGCAGCGCATCGCCTCGCACTGCCTCTGGCTCGGGACCTGGACCCTGGACATGGGCGGCGCGCTGGGCGGCGGCGCCACGATCTTCCTCTACTGCATCCGCGAGCGGGAGATGGTGCTGGATCTCTTCGAGGCGCTGACCGGCGCCCGCCTGCTCTACGGCTTCCATCAGGTGGGAGGCACGCGCTACGACGCGCCCGCGGGCTGGGACAAGCAGGTTCGCGACACCGTCGCCTTCATCGATCGCCGGCTCGACGAGTACGAAGACATGCTCGAATCCAACGCCTTCTTCCAGGCGCGCACCCAGGACGTGGGCGTCATCTCGCGGCAGCTGGCGCAGGAGCTCGGCATCTCGGGACCGCTCATCCGCGGCTCGGGTGTCAACTACGACATCCGCCGGGCCGAGCCCTATTCCTCGTACGAAGACTTCGATTTCAAGGTGCCCGTGGCGCCAGAGGGCGACTGCTACGCCCGCTATCGGGTGCGGATGGTCGAGTTCCGCGAGTCGATCAAGATCGTGCGCCAGGCTCTCGACGGCCTGCCCGCGGGGCCGATCTCGTCGAGGCCGGGCGTGAAGTCGGTGGGGCAGGTGCGCATCCCGAAAGGCGAGGCCTACGCCCGGGTCGAGGGCGCGCGGGGGGAAGTCGGCTGCTACCTCGTGGCCGACGGCAGCGCCAAGCCCTACCGGATGAAGTGGCGCGGCGCTTCCTTCTCGAACCTGTCCGTCCTGCCCCATATCCTCATCGGCTGCAAGGTGGCCGACGTGGTCGCGATCATGGGCTCGGTCGACCCTGTGTTCGGGGAAGTAGACCGCTAGTCCATGCCCAATCTCTCGCCCCTGGAGTCGGAGGCGCTCTGGGGCTTCGTCGCCGCCTTCATCGTCCTCAACGCCATCATCGGCGTGGTCACCTACGTCACCCTGCTCGAGCGCAAGTTCGCCGCGCGCATGCAGTCCCGCATCGGCCCCTATCGCGTGGGACCGCATGGGCTGCTCCAGCCCATCGCCGACGCGCTCAAGCTCATGATGAAGGAAGACGTGATTCCGCGCCTGGCGGACCGCACGGTCTACAATCTGGCGCCCATCGTATTCCTGATCCCGTGCATGCTGATCTTCGCCACCATCCCGTTCGCGCCGGGGCTCGGCATCGCGGATTTGAACATCGGGATCCTCTTCTTCCTCGCCGTCTCGGCCATGGAGATCGTGGGACTGTTCATGGGCGGCTGGGGATCCAACAACAAGTACGCCCTGCTCTCGGCCATGCGTGCCGTGAACCAGATCATCTCCTACGACCTGCCGTTCATCTTCACCGCGCTGGTCCCCGTGGTGCTCACCGGCTCTCTCCGGCTGTCGGACATCGCCGCCGCCCAGCACGGCTTCTTCGGCTGGTTCGTGTTCTATCCGGTGATCGGCCAGCTGGCTTTCGCCGCCTATATCGTCGCGACCCTCGCCGCGGAAAACCGCGTGCCCTTCGACATCCTGGAAGCCGAGTCGGAGCTGATCGCGGGCTTCAGGGTCGAGTACTCGGGAATGAAGTTCGCGCTGATCCAGCTCGGCGAGTACGCCCACATTCTCGGCACCTCGTTCCTCGGCGCCCTGCTCTTCCTCGGCGCCTGGGGGGGCCCGGGGCCGGCCTGGATGGGGCCCGTCTGGTTTCTCCTTAAGGCCATGTTCGTCTTCCTGCTCGTGACCTGGGTGCGCTGGAGCTTCGTGCGGATCCGCGTGGACCAGATCCTGGCTATCTCCTGGAAGCTGCTGCTGCCGGTGAGCCTGCTCCTGCTCATGGCGACGGCGCTGGTGATCGTGCTGCAGGGGCCATCCAGTGTCTGACAAGGCGCGCACCGAGCTCGGCGACCGTTTCTGGCGGGACCTGGGCGGCCTCGTCCGCGCGGTGGGCCGCGCCATGCGCGTGACCCTGATCAACCTGATCCGCCGGCCCATTACCGTGCATTACCCCGACATCAAGCGCGTGTACCCGGATCGCTACCGCGGCGTGCTGGCGCTCACCTACGACAAGGAGACCGGCGAGGAGAACTGCATCGGCTGCCGGCTCTGCGAGTACATTTGCCCGCCGCAGGTCATCAAGGTGGAGATGCTCAAGGCGGAGAAGCGGAACTTCGCCAAGACCTTCACGCTCGAGCTGTACGCCTGCGAGTTCTGCGAGCTGTGCGTCCAGGTCTGCCCGACCGACGCCATCATCATGATGAAGTCCTTCGACGTGGCGACGACCGACCGGCGGGAGCTGCTGCTGGACAAGGACCGGCTCCACCATCTCGGGCAGCAGTTCGAGCCCTCCTGGGCCACAGGCAATCTCCTGCGCGACATGCAGACGCCGCCCAAGGCCCCCCGCGCCGAAGGGGAGCCCGCGAAGGCCGCGGAGAAGGTCGAGTGAGTCTGGAGCCCTTGGCATTCTGGGGGCTGGCGGCCGTGCTGCTGGCCTCCGCCTTCGCCGTCGTTCTCAGCAAAAATCTCTTCCACTCGGTGCTCTACCTGGCCCTGTCGCTGACCGCGACGGCTGGCATCTTCCTCAGCCTGGACGCGGAGTTCCTGGCCGCCGTCCAGCTCCTGCTCTATGCCGGCGGCGTCATCACAATCGTCGTCTTCGCCATCGTGGTGACCGAGCGGCTCGTTGGGGACCGAATCACTCAAACGAGCCGGCAGCTCGTCAATGGCTTCGTCGTGGCCGGCTCGCTGCTCGTGGCCGTGCTGCTCTTCCTGCGCAGTGTGCCGCTGCCCACGACCCGGCCCGAGATGACCGGGGACCTGACGCGGGCCATCGGCCAGATCCTCCTCACGCGCTACGTTCTGCCCTTCGAGCTGCTGGCCGTCCTCTTCGTGGCCGCCCTCCTCGGCGCGATCTACTTCGCGAGACCGGACGAGTAGCCGATGGGACTGCAGGCCTACCTGACGCTGGCAGCCGTCCTGTTCGCGACCGGTCTCTTCGGCGTGGTCACCCGGCGCAATACCATCGGCATCCTGCTGGGCATCGAGCTCATGCTCAATGCCGTCAACATCAACCTGGTCGCCTTCGCCCGCTTCCGGGGCGACGCGGCCGGGATGATCTTCACCGTCTTCACCATCGCGATCACCGTGGCCGAGGTGGCGCTGGGCCTGGCCCTGGTCATCTTGATCTTCCGCATCCGGCGCACGGTGGTGGCCGATCACCTGGACATCCTCAGAGGGTGACCGCGACCCCATGAGACTCACCGGACTCACTGGATGGCTCGCGCTCTACGCCTGGCTCGCGCCGGCCACGGCATTTCTGCTGCTGAGTGTGGTCTACCGCCTGCGCCGCTCGGGCCGACCCGCCGCCTGGGTCTCGATCGCCTTCTCGGCCTACGCCTTGGTGGCGGCCCTCGCAGCCTGGCGGGTCTCGAGCGCCGAGATGTCGAATCGGCTGATATGGGAGTGGATACCGCTGGAGGGCAGCACCCTCGCCTCGGTGGGCGTGCTGGCCGATGCCGACTCGACGCTGATGCTGGTGCTGGTCGCGTTGATCTCGTTCCTGGTCCAGCTCTACTCCGTGGGCTACCTCTCCGGCGAGACGCCGGGCTCTCTCGGCCGCTACTACGCCTACCAGTCGCTCTTCGCTTTCTCGATGATGGGGCTCGTGCTGGCGCCCAACTTCGTCCAGCTCTTCATCTGCTGGGAGCTGGTCGGGCTCTGCTCCTACCTGCTGATCGGCTACTGGTACGAGAAGCCCGAGGCTGCGCGCGCGGCGGTCAAGGCCTTCTGGATCACCAAGGCCGGCGACGTGGGACTGCTGATCGGCATCGTGCTGCTCTGGCGCCTGGCCGGGTCGTTCGACTTCGTGGACCTCGCCGCGATGGCGCGCGCCGGCACGCTGCCGGTGGCCGGCCTGAGCCTGATCACCTTCGGGATCTACATGGGCGCCGCGGGCAAGTCGGCCCAGTTCCCGCTGCACGTATGGCTGCCAGATGCGATGGAAGGGCCGACGCCCGTGTCCGCGCTCATCCACGCCGCCACCATGGTCACGGCGGGCGTCTACCTGCTGTTCCGCACCGCGTGGATGTTCGCGCTGACGCCGGGAGTGCTCGAGCTGGTGGGCTGGGTGGGCGCCTTCACGGCGCTGCTTGCGGCGACGCTGGCCTGCGTGCAGACCGACATCAAGCGCGTGCTCGCCTACTCAACGGTCTCCCAGCTCGGCTACATGATGGCGGCCATCGGCGCGGGTTTCGCCGTGGCGGGCTTCCACCACCTGCTCACACACGGCGTGTTCAAGGCGCTGCTGTTCCTCGGGGCGGGCGCCGTGATCCACGCCGTCGGGAGCAATGACATCTACGCGATGGGCGGGCTCCGGCGGACGATGCCGCAAACCTTCATCGTCTTCCTGATCGGCACACTCTCGCTCGCCGGCATCCCGGTCTTCGGCGGGTTCTTTTCCAAGGAGCAGATCCTGGGGGCGGTGCTCGAGGGCCATCTGGCGGTGCCGCTCGCGATGCTGGTGCTGACGGCGTTCCTGACGGCCTTCTACATGTTCCGGGTCGTGTTCATCGCCTTCTTCGGCGCTCCCGCTGCGGCCGCCCACGCGGGTGGGCCCGGCGACCCGCACGCCACCGGTGGCCATGCGCATGACGCGCCTTGGGTGATGACGCTGCCGCTCTGGGTGCTGGCGCTGCTCGCAATCGCGGTCGGGGTCAATCTCATCCCGCATCCGGAGGCCCCATTCGAGAGCCCGCACTGGCTGGCCTTTGGGGCCATCGGTGTCGCGCTCGCCGGGATCGCGCTCGCCTGGCTCACGTATGGATCCAGGGTCGTGGACGCCCAGCGACTCGCCGACGTCTTTGGCCCCATCCGCGCCGCCGCGGTCCGCCGCTTCTGGCTCGACGACCTCTTCGGCGGCATCTACCGCGGGATCATCCTCGGCTTCTCGCGGCTCGTCGGCTGGATCGACCGCTATCTGGTGGACGGCCTGGTGAACTTCTTCAGCGCCTGGACGCTGATCGCCGGCGACAGGCTGCGGCGCATCCAGTCCGGCCTGCCGCAGGACTACATCTACGGGGTGGCGCTGGGCGTGCTCTTTCTGATGATCCTGGGCCGGTTGTACCGATGAACGTCTGCTTCTTGCTCTCGCTCATCCATCCGCTGTCCATCATCACCTGGTCGCCCTTCGTGGCTGCCGTCCTCATCATGTTCCTGGCCCGCCACCGGCCGCTGCTGGTGCGGGGCATCGCCGTGTGCGCCACCGGCCTCGTGCTGATCCTGTCTGTGGCCACCTACTCGTGTTACGACCGCGAGGCGGCGGGCTTCCAGTACTTCGAGGAGATCGCGCTGGTCCCGCCGCTGGGGATCAACTACCAGCTGGGCGTGGACGGGATGAGCCTGCTGCTTGTGCTACTCACCGCCATCATCATCTTCGCCGGCACCTTCGCCTCGTGGACGGTCAAGGAGCGGAGCCAGGAGTTCTACGCTCTCCTGCTGGTGCTGGTCACCGGCGTCTTCGGCGTCTTCGTCTCCCTCGATCTCTTCGTGCTCTTCCTCTTTTACGAGATCGCGGTGCTGCCGATGTACCTGCTGATCGGCATCTGGGGCAGTAGCGGTGAGATCCGGCCGCAGGGCATTTTCGGCTGGGCGTTCCGGCGCACCGGTGTCGGGACCAAGGAATATGCGGCGATGAAGCTGACCCTGTACCTGCTCTTCGGGTCGGCCTTCATCCTGGTCGGCGTCCTGGCCCTCTATGTGGCGGGTGGCTCGACCTCGTTCTCGTTCCTCGAGATGGAGCTGGCCGAGTTCGACCCGCGGCTGCAGTCCTGGGTCTTCCTCGCCTTCTATGTCGGCTTCGGCATTCTGGCCGGCATCTGGCCGCTGCACACATGGTCTCCCGACGGCCATGCCTCGGCGCCCACGGCGGTGTCCATGCTCCACGCGGGTGTGCTGATGAAACTCGGGGCCTATGGCGTGGTCCGCCTCGGCATGGGATTGCTTCCCGAGGGCACGCACCAGTGGGTGTGGCTGGTCGGGACCATCGCCTGCATCAATATCGTGTACGGCGCGCTCTCTGCCATGGCGCAGACCGACCTCAAGTACGTGATCGCCTACTCGTCCGTGTCGCACATGGGCGTGGTGATGCTGGGCGCCGCCACCCTGACGGAGACCGGGCTCAACGGCTCGGTCTTCCAGATGTTCGCCCACGGCATCATGACGGGTCTCTTCTTCGCGCTTGTGGGTCTGGTATACGAAAAGGCGCACTCGCGGGAGATCTTCAAGATGGGCGGCTTCGGGCGGATGATGCCTGGCATCGCGACGGCTTTCACCATCGGCGGCCTCTCCTCGCTCGGACTGCCGGCCACGGCCGGCTTCGTCGCCGAATTCCTCACCTTCCTGGGCGCCTGGCAGTCCCGGTACGCCTGGTGGCTGTTTCCGGGAGTGCTGGGGGCCTTTCTGACCTCGATTTACGTGCTGCGCGTCGCCAAGCAGATCTTCTGGGGCCCGCCGGCCGCGGATCCGCGATTCCGCGACCTGCCCGACGCGCAGGGGCCCGAATGGGCGGCGCTGTGGATTCTGGTGTTCGTGATCGTGCTCTTCGGCGTGGTGCCCGGCATCGCGCTCCTCCCCGTGGACAGCGCCACCGTTCCCCTGCTGAATCGGCTGGGCGTCTTCCCATGAGTAGCCTGCCCGTGCTGGGGAGCCCGCTCGTCCTCGAGGTGGGCCTCGTCCTGCTCATCGCGGTCATCTTCTTCACCGGGCTGCTGAGCCGGCGTGAGGACAAGCGCCGGGTGGGCGTGGTTGCGGTGGTGGGCCTCGTCGCGCTCTTCGGCGTGGCCTGGCGCTCGGAGCCGGGCGGCGAGATCTTCCAGGGCACTTTCGTGCAGGACGACCTCGCGCTGTTCGCCAAGCGGCTCTTCCTGCTGGCCACGATCATCGGCATTCTGGGCTCGCTGTCGCTGCGCGCGGTCACGTTTGCCCGGCGCGCCACCGAGTACTACCTGGCCATCCTCGCCTCGCTGCTCGGGATGCTCGTGCTCGCGTCGGCCCGGGATCTCATCCTGCTCTTCGTCGCCTTCGAGCTCATGTCCATCCCGCTCTACTACCTGGCGGGCTTTCTCAAGCGGGAAGCAGAGGCCGTCGAGGCGGCGCTGAAGTTCTTCCTGGTCGGCACGGTCTCGTCCGCGGTGCTGGTGTACGGGCTCTCCTTCGTCTACGGGATCACGGGTACCACCGATATCCGGGGAATCGCCCGCACGCTCGAGAGCGGCCATCCGCTCCTGTTGCTCGGCATGGTCCTGGCCCTCAGCGGCCTCGGCTTCAAGATCGCCGCCTTTCCCTTCCACATGTGGGTGCCCGATACGTACGAGGCGGCCAGCACGCCCTTCGTCGCCTGGCTCTCGGTGGCGCCGAAGGCGGCCGGCTTTCTGGTGATCTTCCGTCTCTACCTCGAGGGCATGGGCGACCGGGTCGCGCTCTGGGTGCCGATGGCGGCGGGGCTTGCCGCCATCACGATCGTCGCAGGCAATCTCATGGCCATCCCGCAGCAGAATCTCAAGCGGCTCCTCGCCTACTCCGGCATCGCTCACATCGGCTACATGCTGGTGGGCTTCGCCGCGGTTTCGGCGAACGGGGTAGCGATGATGCTCTTCTATCTCGTTGCCTACCTCTTTGGGAACATGGGCGCCTTCCTGGTGGTCGAGGCCGTGGCGCAATCCGACGGCTCGGAGAGCATCGCCGCTTACCGCGGCCTGGCCCAGCGCTCGCCGGTGCTCGCACTGGCCATGCTTCTGTTCCTGCTTTCGCTGGGAGGGATTCCGTTCGTCGCGGGGTTCTGGGCGAAGCTCTACGTCTTCTGGGCCGCGGCGGAGCAGGGGCTCTATTGGCTGGTGCTGGTGGGCGCGGTGCTCACCGTGGTCGCGCTCTTCTACTACCTGCTGGTAGCCAAACGCATGTACATCGACGCGCCCGAGACGACCACGCCCGTGCGCGTGACGCCGCTGCTGAACCTGGCCATCCTGCTTTGCGCCGCCGGTGTCGTCGTGATGGGTCTGTATCCCAAGCCGCTCGTCATGGCCGCGCTGCGGGCCGCTTCCAACCTCTTCTAGCCGGATTCGAAGCGGTCGTCGCCTCCGCGCAACGAAGAGGGCGTCTCAGTGATGGCCGTGGCCATGATTGCCGCGGCCGTTGGCGGTGAGCGGCACGCGCGGCACCCCCCCGCCGCTTCCGCGCCCTCCGCCATCCCCATCCGGCCCGCCGAAATTGGCGAGCGCCTTGTCCCCCTGTAGCGGCGACTCGCCTCCACTTCCGCCTTGCTCTCCAGCCTGCGGACCGCGGCCCTGGCCCCTTTCACCTGGGTCCGGTCGCAGAATCGAGTGGGCAAGACCCAGCGCTCTCGCATTTTCCTTCTCGGCGAGGGCGTCAACGAACGGATTGGGCGGCGCGTCGTGCTGCGGCGCGGCCGGGCCCGACTGGGCAGCTGCGGCAAGCGCCGGAGCCGGCTGGACCGCACCAATCGTATGGCCTGAAACGCTCACCTGCTGCCCGGCGCCGACTACCACCGTGGCCGCAGTCGAATCGGCGCCGGCGCTGACGTCGACCGCCCCACGGAGGACCTGAATGCGGCTGAGCGGGACGGCGGGACCCCCTGGAGTCCCGGCCGCCGCTTCGCCCGCCTCGACGGTGAGCACCGTGCCGCGTACGGCGGCCACCGCATTGCGGGTTCGGATCTCGATGCTCTCGCCCGGCCGCAGCCTGTCGTGAGCCACGCTCGCGGTGACTGCGCCCGAGTCCAGCAGGACCACGGCGCGGCCGCCCTGCTCGCTGATGGCCAGCACCGAGAGCTCGCGCACGGTGATCACGGCTTTCCCGCCGAGGAGGACGCGGACCAGAGCGCCTTCGCCCGTGCTGATCCGGTCACGCGAGAAGACGTCGTCCTTGAAGGAGAGCCGCGTCGGCGCGGGCAGGGCCGCGCGCTGGACCAGGGCCGGGCCCTGAAGCGTCGTGACGACACCGACTGCGCCGGGCTCGGCCGTCGCGGGGCAGTGGCCGAGCGCCACGATTAGCGCCAGCGCCGACATCATCTGAATGGTGCGAGATCGCATTGACAGGCTCTCCCGCCAAAATCTGGAGCAAGCTCGGTGCCAGGATCCCGGGTGGCCGGCTGGCCCGCCGGTTGTGGTGCGTCACCTCGGGATGGGGCAGGTATTGGGGGATTCAGC
>JBKPCB010000141.1:0-20170 GCA_046727155.1 Candidatus Methylomirabilota bacterium
CGACGGCGCCACCGTCGAGCGGGCGCTCGAAGTACTGGAAGCGCTGGCGCCGGGCGCGCGCTCGTCCTGACCTGAGCGAGCCGGGCTTGCCGCTGGACGACCCGCGGGCCTGGCACGGACATTGCCGGCTATTCTCAGAGCGGTCCCGGCGGGGTGCCGGACGGCCCCCGATTGCACAGAATTGGCACTCGCGGTGACGAGGAGCGTCTGTGAGCGAGCGTGACGGTCTTCCCTTGGCCGATCCGGGGCACGTGGACATGGCGACTCAGCTCTTCGGCGAGGGGCTCTCGCCCGAGGAGTTCGCCGCGCGCTACGCGCATACCATCCTGTGCTTCTCGCTCGACGACGTTCGCTACGCGGACCCGGCTCTCGACAGTTGGATCGGGCGACTCGGGGACATCCTCTTCCGCCGGAACGGAGCGCCGACGGTCGACGAGCTGCGGGCGCGGTTGCTTTCGCCCCCAGAGCGCCTTCGCATCGAGCGCGAAGAGAAGGAAGCCTTCTAGCGCGCGGCGGCTCGGCGAGACTAGCGGAAAACGCTGCGGAGGAGCAGGGAGGCGATGCCCGGCTCGCGCAGCAGAGCCAGGATCACGCCGCGATGCCGATTGAACCGCGCCGTGCAGCGGATCACGCACTGAACCGCCTCGGAGCTCGAGGCGCGGACGAGCCGATCGATATCGGCGTCGGTCCGCCTGGTGAGGAATTCCCGCAGCCAGCCCGCGACGCGAAATTCCTGCCCCAGCTCGGCCTGCCAGCGCGTCTCGTAGCGGCTCATGCGCTCCTCGTCGAGCGCGCCCTCGTCGAAGGCTTCGAGCAGCGTCTCCACCGCCAGCGAGGCGGAGACGAGGCTGTAGAAGATGCCGCCACCCGTGGTGGGCTTGGTGAATCCGCCGGCATCGCCCACCACCAGCAGCCGCTCGGCATAGGTCTTGGCGATGGGCTGAAGCGGCAGCAGCCGGCGGATGGGCCGGCCCGGCCGAGAGGCGAGCTGGGCACGGACCTCGGGACGCGCGAGGAAACGGTCGAGGAAGACGCCCGCGTCCCCGCGGGTGAGCGCGCCGATCTTGAGTCCGGGGCGCCCGCCGCGATCGATCGGCACCGTCCAGAGAAATCCGTCCGGCGCGACATCCCGGCCGAGGTGGAGCTCGACCATGTCGGCGGCCTCGGCGTCCACCTCGATCTGGGCCGTGTGCGCGACCCGGCCGGGCAGACCCAGTCCCAGCTGGCGCTGAAAGCGATAGGACACGCCGCAGGCCAGGATCACCGCCCGCGCCCTGACGGTGCGCGTCCCGACCGTGACGCCTACGCCGTCGTCGGCCACCGCGAGCCCGTCCACGCGGGCGCCCGTTTCGATCAGCGCCCCCGCGGCCGCCGCCTGCTCGGCCAGCTCGCGGTCGAAGGCGCCCCGATCGATGACGAGAATCTCTTCGCTCCCCTCGCCGTGCCAGCGCAAATCGCAGCGGGCGCCGCCGGGAGAGATCAGGCGCGCATGGGTGAGTCGCTTGAGGATGATCTCGTCGGGAATCTTGGCGAGCGCGGCGGTCTCGAGCGAGATGACGCCCGTGCAATGGGTGGGCGAGCCGACGGCCGGGTGCTCTTCGAGCACCGCGACGTCCAGACCGGCTTCGGCGCAGCGCCGCGCGGCCAGCAAGCCGGCCGGGCCCGCGCCGATGACCGCGACGTCGCGCATGCCACATCATACGGGGGCTGCCGCCCCCGGGCCAGCAAGTTTTGTGAGCGCGGCGTGTCGGACTAGATCTTCCGGCCCCGGGCCTCCCACCTTCCCCTGAAGGTGATCCAGAAGGACAGCCCGATCAGCCGCAGGTCCAGCCCGAAGCACTGCTTCCTTATATAGAGGCGATCGAGCCGGAACTTCTGCCGGCGGGGCAGGTCGCGGCGGGCGTAGATCTGGGCGATGCCCGTGAGCCCCGGCCGCACGCGGTGCCGCGCCTCGTAGCCCGGAACCTTGTCGAGCGGCACGGCCTCCCTCGAGCCCTGCACCTCGATTTCGGCCGGCGCCAGCGCCCGCGGCCCGACGAAGCTCATGTCGCCGGCGAAGATGTTCCAGAGCTGCGGCAGCTCGTCCATCGCGGTGGCGCGCAGCAGCCGGCCCACCCGGGTGATGCGTGCGTCGTCTTCGGCAGCCTGCAACGGCCCGAAGCGCCGGTCCGAGTCAGGGACCATGGAGCGGAACTTCCAGCTCTTGAAGCGCCGGCCGCCCCGGCCCACGCGCTCCTGGCCGTAGAAGACGGGCCCGCCGTCGTCGAGCTTGATGAGGAGCGCGATCAGCGCCCACAGCGGCAGCGAGCCCAAGAGCCCGAGCCCGGACAGCACCAGGTCAAAGGGGCGCTTGAGCGCGGGCTCGGGCCGCGGGGGATTCGTGGCCAGCGCTCGGAGCAACCGGGAGTACTTCGCCACCTGGAGCGGGCGGTCGAAATCGAGCGCGGCGCGCCGGGCGTTGGCACCCAGCCGGCGCGCCAGGGCGCGGTCGCCATGGAGCCGGAGGATCGCCGCGGCCAGCGCCTCCGGATCGCCCGGCGGGACGAGCAGGCCGCAGTCGTACGATTTGGTGATGGCGGCGACCTCGCTCGGCTCCTCGACGGCCGCGACATAGGGCCGGCCCGCCGCCAGGATGCCGTAGAGCTTGCTCGGCACGATGCAGCCGG
Organism: Candidatus Methylomirabilota bacterium; assembly: GCA_046727155.1. Taxonomy (GTDB): domain Bacteria; phylum Methylomirabilota; class Methylomirabilia; order Rokubacteriales; family CSP1-6; genus DASSSH01. The sequence goes on from JBKPCB010000141.1 coordinate 2,667, forward strand.
CCAGGCCCGTCTTGAGCGAGACCACGAAGACATCCGCGCTGGCGAAAGACTCGGCCAGCCCCACCCGGGGCTGATACGGCAGGAAGCGCACATTGTCGAGGCCCTCGGCCCGCGCGCGCCCCTCGAGCCGCGCCCGGCTGGCGCCGTCCCCGACGATGGCGAACACGATGTCACGGTGGCCGCTCAGCCTCGCCGCCGCGTCGAGCAGCGCGCCGAGATCCTGGGACAGCCCGACATTGCCCGAGTGCATCACGACGAAGGGCTCGGCGAGCCCGTTCGCCCGCGAGAACGGGTTCCGCTTCTCCCCGGGATATACGGCCGCGCAGTCGGCCCAGTTGTGGATGACCGCGACCTTGGCGGGATCCGCGCCCTTGGTCACCACGAGACGGTCGCGCATCGTCTCGCCGAGGGCGACGACGCGGTCCGCGCGCTTGATGATGAAGCGGCTCGTTCGCTGGAGCGCGTCGTTCACGGCCTCACTCTGGAAGTCCTCGACGAGCCGCGCGACCTCGGGAAAGACATCCTGGCAGAGGAAGACGAAGCGCGCCCCCGACCGGCGCGCGGCCCAGAGAGCGGCCAAGCCGATGATGGGCGGGTCCGTGAGGGCCACCACGATGTCCGGGCGCGGCGCGCGGCGGCCCGCGAGGCAGGCGGTGGCAAAGTAGGTCAGGTAGTTCGCGGCACGGCTGGAGAACCGGCGGACGGAATTGGTGGTGCCGCGGCAGCGCAGGATCTCGACGCCATTGTGCCACTCTCGCCCGACGAGCCTCCAGGCGCCCCGAGGCCGGTCGGCGCCGAGCGGCAATCCCGCGACGACGGAAACCTCGCAGCCGTGTTTGCTGACCAGGTCCTCGGCCAGCTCGGTGAGGAGCTGGCCCGTGGCGCCGAAGTCCGGCCAGTAGGATCGGTTGAAGAAGCGGATTCTCACGCTTTGCGGTTCTGCCGGTACCATTCGATGGTGCGCTCGAGCCCTTCGCGGAATCCCGTCTTGGCTCGGAAGCCGAAGCGCTCCCAGGCGCGGGTCGTGTCCAGGCACCGCCGCGGCTGGCCGTTGGGCTTGCTCGGATCCCAGACGAGGCGTCCGGTGAAGCCCGTCAGCTCGGCGATGAGGATGGCCAGGTCCTTGATGGAGATCTCGATGCCGGTGCCGAGATTGACCGGCTCGGGCCCGTCGAAGTGCTCGGCGGCCATCACGATGGCCTCGGCGCAGTCCTCGGCGTAGAGGAACTCGCGGGTGGGCGACCCGTCGCCCCAGCAGGCGATCTCGCCGGCGCCACCCTCCGCCGCCTCCAGGCACTTGCGGATCAGCGCCGGGATGACGTGAGAAGATTCCAAACTGAAGTCGTCGCGCGGCCCGTAGAGATTGACCGGCAGCAGGTGGATGGCGTTGAAGCCGTACTGCTGACGGTAGGCCTGCGCCTGGACCAGCAGCATCTTCTTGGCGAGCCCGTACGGCGCGTTCGTCTCCTCGGGATAGCCATTCCAGATATCGTCTTCTCTGAACGGCACCGGCGTGTGCTTGGGATACGAGCAGACCGTGCCCACCCCCACGAACTTCTGGACGCCAAGGCGCCGCGAGTACTCCATCATCATCACGCCCATCACGAGGTTCTCGTAGAAGAAGCCCCCGGGATTGGCCATATTGGCGCCGATGCCCCCGACCTCGGCGGCGAGGTGGATCACGATGTCGGGCTTGGCGCCGGCCAGCAGGCGCTCGACATTGACCTCGCGCGTGAGGTCGTCGTGCGCGCGCCGGGGGACGATGATGGAGGTGCAGCCGCGGGCCTGCAGCGCCCGGACGACGTGGCTGCCCAGAAACCCCGCGCCGCCGGTTACCACGAAGCGCTTCGAGGCGATGTCGGTCATGGCGTGCCGCCGTCTCCCTTCTTCTCTACCACGGTTTGTCCCAGAACCAGCGCATCCATGCCGGTTCGAAGAAAACAGTCGATGGCTTCGGCCGGCGTGAGCACGATCGGCTCGTTCTCGTTGAAGGAGGTATTGAGCAGCACCGGGACGCCGGTGCGCTTTTCGAAGGCGCGGATGAGCTCCCAGTAGCGCGGGTTCGCCGCGCGGCTCACCGTCTGCAGCCGCCCCGAGCCGTCCACGTGGGTCACCGCCGGGATCACGCTCCGCTTCTCCGGGCGCACCGGATAGACCTGGATCATGAACGGGTCGGGCACCGCGCCGACGAAGTACTCGTCCAGGGCCTCTTCGAGGATCGACGGCGCGAAGGGGCGGAACTTCTCCCTGAACTTGATCCTGGTATTGATGATCTCGCGCGCGTCGGGCCGCCGCGGGTCCGCGACGATGCTCCGGTTCCCCAGCGCGCGCGCTCCCCACTCCATCCGTCCCTGGAACCAGCCCACGATCTTCCCCTCGGCGATGCGCTCGGCCGTCCAGCGCGCCAGCTCCTCACCGTCGGCGATCTCCCGCGGGTTGCGGCCCGCTCGCTCCAGGTCCGGGCGGCGGGCGTCGAGCGCCGTCCGGATCTCGGCCGCCGAGAACTCGGGCCCCCAGTACCCGTGCTCCATCACGAAGCCGCGGGGCCGCCCCAGGATCTGATGCCATACCCAGAAGGCCGCGCCGAGAGCCGTGCCATTGTCGCCCGCCGCGGGCTGGACATAGACCTCCCGGAACGGCGTGAGCTCGCGAATCTTGCCGTTCATGACGCTGTTCATGGCGCAGCCGCCTGCGAGGCAGAGACGGCCGAGCCCGGTGCGGCGCTGGAGCGCCGTGAGGATATGGGCGGCGGCCTCCTCGAATACGGCCTGCAGCGAAGCGGCCAGCGCCTCGTGGCGCGGCGTCAGTGGCTCGTCGGGCCGCCGCGCGGGGCCCAGCAGCCGCTCGAGCTTGGCGGTGTAGACCGGGCCCACCTTAGGCTCGCCGCCCTCCCAGGTCATGTCCACGCCGCCCGACCAGTGGCGGAAGTACTCGAGGTCGAGCGCGAAGCCGCCATCGGCGGTGAGGCGAATGAGCCGGCGGATCTCCGAGGCGAAGTCGGGAGCGCCGTAGGGCGCCAGGCCCATGACCTTGAATTCGTCGCCGTAGCTGGGGAAGCCCAGGTACTGGGTGAGGGCCAGATAGAGCATGCCCAGCGAATGCGGGAAGAAGACCCGCCGGCCGACATCGAGCCGGGCCGCGCTACCGGTTCCTGACGACGTGCTGACAAAGTCGCCGAACCCGTCGACGGCGCAGACGGCCGCCTGATCGAAGGGCGAGACGAAGAAGGCGCTGGCCAGATGCGCCGGGTGATGCTCCACCCAGTGCAACCGCCGCCTCACCTGCGCCGCGTCGAGCCCGAGCGTATCGGCAATGGTTGCGGCCACGTCACGGACGCGGCTCGAGTTCTTCACGCGATCAGTGACCAGCCCGAGGCTCGGCCGGTTTCTCAGCGTGAAGGCGGCCTTGCGCCAGAGATTGGCCCGCGGGTTCCGGCCGATGGCGAAACGATCGATGTCGCGCGGCCCGAGCCCGGCCATGCGGAGACAGCCCAGGACGGCCTCGCGCGGGAAGCCCGCCCAGTGCTTGACCCGGGTATAGCGCTCCTCCTCCACCGCCGCCACCAGGCGGCCGTCCACGACCAGCGCCGCCGAGGCGTCACCGTGATACGCGCTGATGCCGAGCACCGCGCTCATTCCACGCGCTCCCGCTCTCTCAGCAGCGCGAGGAAGCGCCGGCTGAAGTGGGCTTCGGTGAATCGCGCGGCCACCCGCGCGGCGCCCGCGTCCCCCATCCGCTCGCGGGTCTCGGGCTCGCGGTAGAGCCGCAACACGGCCTTGAGCACCTGCTCGGGATCGGCCGGATCCACCACCAGTCCCGTGACGCCATCCTCGATGATCTCGGCGGCCGCGCCGATGCCGCCGATGCAGGCCTTGCCCGCCCGCATCGCCTCGAGGAAGACGAGGCCAAAGCCCTCGTCGCGGCTCGGCATCACGAAAAAGGCGCAGCGCCGGTACAGCGCCGCCAGCGTCTCGTCGGACACACGCCCGAGGAAGCTCACCCCATCCTCGAGCGGCGCCGCCTTGGCCTCGAGCCGCGCGCGGTCATTGCCTTCGCCCGCGATCACCAGGCGCGCGCCGGCCACCTCCGCCGTCACCCGGGGCCAGAGGTCGAGGAGCATGTCGTGGCCCTTGTAGCGCTCCTCTGCGGCCATGCGCCCGACGATGAGGGCGAACGCCGCGGGCATGCCGGTCGCCTCGCCCCGCCCGTCCGGCGCGACCTCGTCGCGCACCGCCAGATGGCAGACGTCGATCCGCCGGCGAGCAAATTCCGGGTTCGCGTCCCGGAAGCGCCGGGCCGTGTGCTCGGAAATCGCCAGGAGGGCATGGGAGCGGCGTATCGCCATGCGCTCGAGCCAGCGCAGCGGGCGCCAGGCCTCGATGCCGACGAGGACGGTCGTGAGCCGGGAGCGCCAGCCCAGCATCAGCTCGGCCAGCGGGCTCAGGTGCAGATGCACGCAGATGATGTCCGTGGGCGGCCGACCGCTCATCGTCGCCCGGAGCGCCCGCGCGATGAAGCGCAGCTTGCCCGCTCGCGGCCTGCGTCCACGATCGAGTAAGGACAGAATCCGGACCGGCCCGAGAGCGCGGACGATCAGCCGGGAGAGCACCGAGATCCCATCCGCGCCGCTCATCCCGGGGGTGAGCATCGTGTAGCGCCGGCCCGAGACCGCATGGCGGTACTGCTCGGCCATCGCCTCGGCCACGGTGTCCCAGGCATAGCGGCTGCGCACGAGCTGCCGCCCGCGCTCGCCCATTTGCCTTGCCCTCGACGGCTGATCCAGGATCTCCCGCAGGCCGTCGGCGATGGCTTCGGCATGCTGGGGCACCCAGAAGCCCGCGCGCGCCGTCTCGACTTCCTCCCAGGGGCATGTCTGCGTGACGACGACGGGAAGGCCGGCCGCCATCGCCTCCACCGCGCTCATCCCGAAGCTCTCGGAGTCCGAGCACGTCACCAGCGCGTCGGCGTCGGCCAGCAGGGACCACTTCTCCGCCTCGCTGAGCTCTCCGGTCCAGTGCGCGGACGGCCCGAGGCGGGCGAAGTGCGGCTCGAGTGTCCGGCGATGGCCCGCTTCGTCGGGTCCGGCGATCACCAGCCGGGCGTCCGGGCGGATCCCGCGTAGCCGCTCGAAGGCCGCGGCCAAGAGATCCAGGCGCTTGATCGGATGGATTCGGCCGAGGTACATGACCAGCGGCGCCTCCGCCGTCATGCCCAAGCGCTGGCGGAAGGCGCCGCGCGCCGGCAAGCCCGCGGCCGGCCCATCCACGCCATTGGCCAGCGTGATCACCGGCGCGCCGGCGCCGCGGTCCCCGAGCGCCTCGGCCTCGGCCGCTGATGTGGCGTGCAGGAATGCCGCGCCCGCCAGGTTCCGCCGCTCCACCGCCCAGTAGGCGATCCATTTCCTCGCCGCGTGATGGGCGAGCGAGCCCGCGTCGAGCATGCCGCGGGGCGAGATCACGTAGGGAATGTCGAGGCGCCGGGCGACGCGTGCCGCCGTCCAGGCCGGCAGATTCCACAGCCCGTGGATATGGATGAGATCGGCCCGCGCCGCGGCCGTCGCGAGCGCCGCGTCCAAACCCCGGGCCCGGAACATCCGGCGCGGGGCCGCCAGCGGGAAGTAGCGCACGAGCACCCCGTCGTAGTAGCCGCCTTCGGGCGGCGAGGGCGGCAGCTCGCGCCCGCCGTCGGCCGTGGTGGTGAAAACCTCGACCTCCACGCCCGCGGCCTGGAGCGCCCGGCACAGCCCGAGGATGCTGCGCGGCGGGCCGCCATAGCCGAAGGCCGGCGCGAAATAGGGCGTGACGTGGAGGACGCGCATGGCCAGGTCAGCCTCTTGCCCGCCGCGGGGCAGGCTCATGCCGGATCGTCTCGGGGCCGCGGCGCGAGAGCAGAAAGCGGTCGAGCACGAACGCCGCCCCGCCGAGATAGACCATCATGGTCACTGAGAGCCCCAGCGTCTTGATCCACGAGCGCTCGAAGAGATAGAGCGCGAGCCAGAACATCACCGTCACCAGCCCGATCGCGATCTCCCGGTGGCGGATCACTCGCAGCCACCAGTGGTACGCCATGCCCATGAGAAAGCCGTAGACGACGATGGGCAGGAACATCAGCGGCACACCGAAATCCACGTACGACTCCGCCGCGTAGCCGAAGGCGATGCTCGTGTCTTTCTCGGCTCCCGCCGCCCAGATGCCGGCGTATCGCATCACCATCTCGCTGTCCGATTCGAGCACGGCCTTGTCGGGGAAGAGCACCCGGGGCGTGACCACGTGCAGAAGTGCGCGACCGAGGATCGCTCCGTGCTCGTGGGGGACGACCGCCGGGACGCGGGTCACGGCCAGCGCCGGGTAGTAGATCACCCAGAGCCTGTCCACGAAAAAGTCGAGGTCGAACAACATGGTGTCGAAGTCACGGCGGAGCCACTTCGAGGTCAGGACGACAACCCGCTCGAGCCGGGCCTCCCGCGATTGGGCAAACACCTGGCTCTCGAAGTCCTGGCGGTAGTCGGTGCGAATCGCCATCCACATCAGCCCGCACAGGAACAACACGGCCGCGAAGAGGCCGAGCGCCAGCCAGTGCCGGATCTTCCGGCGGTCGAATGCCGTGAGCAGGGCGACGGCCGCCAGCATGAACGGCTCGCGAAAGCCGGCGAAGTAGCCGGTGAAACCCAGCAGGACTTCCGTGGCCAGAAGAAGCGCGAGCCATCCCCAGCGCACCCGGGGCCGGGTCAGCCGATAGAACATCATGAAGACCGTGGCGAGCCGGGCATAGGTCAAGGCCAGGATGGCCTGGGTGAGAGACGGAACCTCCCATGCGAGCTGCTGCACCGTCCCCGTCACCGTCACCGCGACGGCGTACCCGACGAGCAGTGCGGGCCAGCCGAAGGCCTGTTCGGGCCGCGGCCCGTCATCCGGCGCGGGCCCGCGCACCACGCGCATGCCAAGCCTCAGGCCGATGAGGAGGGCGAGGAGGCATCCGAGGCCGATCAGAACCATCGGCCGGTAATCGCTCAGCTCGATGGCGTCCAGGGCGCGACCGGTGAGGGCGTAGTAGTAGAGCCCCGCGGTCACCTGGACCCACTGGAACGTGTAGGCCATGGCCAGGACGGGTGGCCCCTCATCGAGCACCAGGAGATGCCACCCGAGCCAGAGAACGAGGATTCCCGCGGCCGCCAGCCAGTCGCGCGCCACGAGCCATCCCGCCGCTGATGCCAATACGAGGACGAGGTACCGCGCGCGCGGGATAAGCGGCTGCAGCGGCCGAGTCCCAAGCGAGCGGGACGCGGAACGCTCGGATTCCTGGGCACGCAGGCCGAATCCGCTCATCGCGCCACCGCCACGGCCGCCGCGCCGCCGAGCCGAAGCCAGGCCTGCATCCGTGCCCCGCCCGGCACGCGCTCGAGAAGCTCCGCGAGGCGCCGGGGGAAGAACCCGCGAAGCGCGAGCATGAGCCCAAATCCGAACGAGGCGGTGTTGACCAGGAGCCGCACCGGAAGCGGAACCGATTGGAGCGCGGGGCTGGTGACGAGCACGATGACCGCAGCCACAGCGGCGGCCGCCGCCGGGGGGACAACCGCCGCCCGGATCCACCCCTTGGCCAGCAATGAAGAGCCCGCGGCAAGCGCGATCACGCCGGCGAATCCCTGCCCCACCGTCACTGCCCAGGCGTAGGCGACGACACCGCCTCCCGCCCACGCCACGGCCAAAGTGGGCACCGCTATCACGGCGCTGAGCAGATCGAGGAGCAGACACGAGCGCAGCCGTCCTGCCGCCAGGAGAACGGCCGAGGCGACGAGGAATGCCATGGCCCCAAGGCTCGTCAGCGCGACCGGCCAGATCAGGGGATCGGCACCGATCCAGCGCTCGCCGTAGAGAACGCGGGAGAGGGCCTGGCCCTCGAGCCCGATGTAGATCGCGCCCGGCACCCCGACGAGGAGAACGACTCGCGCAAACAGCGTCGCCTTCTCCGCGTACGCGCTCCGCTGGCCGGCATAGCGCGGCAGGAGCGGATACAACGTGTCCTGGAGAATCGTCGCGCCCCGTCCCACGGTGCTGCTGAACAGCACCTGGGCGCGGCTCAAGTACCCGATGGACGCATACCCAACCGCCCCCGGCAGGATGGCAGCCTGCAGCGCTCCCCGGGTGCTCGCGAGAAGGGCTGAACCAGCCTGCTGGAATCCGAATCGCAGTGCCGGCGCGTAGGCGCGCCAGTCCGGCCATCTCCACCATCCTGGACGGGGCCGCCAGCGCTTCACCACGAGCAGGTCAAGGGCGAACGGCATCCCCATCACGACATTCGAGCCCAGGACGATCGCGTAGGCCCCGCCGCCCGCGGCCGCCACCGCCAGCGTCAGGGCGGTGCTCCCGAGCGTCCCGACACCGTAGACTATCTGGTAGCGCCGGAAGTCCAGATCGCGCCTGAGCATGGTCGCGGCGACGCTGTTTGGCCAGTCGAGGAGTACCCCGATCGCCGCCAGGTGGAGCAGGGGCGCGATGGGCCGATACGCCTCGGCCAGCCAGCACAAGGCGGCCACGGCGTGGCACGCGATGCTCAAGCCGCTTTGAACGTAGAAGGCCACCGACCAGTGCAGGGACCAGTCCGGCTCCGCGCCATCGCCGTGCTGGAGGGCGTGAGCCAGGAACATCCCGCATCCTCCCGCGTTCAGGAGGGTCAGAACACCCAGCATCACGCCGAAGCGTCCGTACTCGGCCGGCGGGATGATCCGAACGAGGTACAGCATTGCGCCGAAGCCCAAGACCACCTGGAAGGCCTGGAAGGCGGCGCTCCATGCGATCCCGCGAAGGACCTGGAGACGGCGACTCGGCAGCCGAATATCAGCCACGGTCTGCCCCGTCGTCGAACACGGACCACCACGCGTCCGCGAACCGCTCCCGACCGAACCGTTTCAGTGACTGACGAGCCGCGTCGCCGGCCTTCTCGAGCCGTACGGGATCTTTGAGGAAAAACTCAATGCCCTCCGCGATGGCCCCCGGTGTCGGCTCCGAGCACACCCAGCCATCGACGCCATGGTCGATGAGCTCTGGCAGAGCGCCGCTCTGGCAGACCACGGAGGGGATGCCCGCCTGCTTGGCCTCGATGGTCACGATCCCGAAGCCCTCACGGATCTCCGGGCGCGAGGGACAGCAGTGGATGCTCGCGCGGGCCAAGAGTTCCGGGACGTCTTCTCGCCAGCCCAAAAAACTCACCCGGCCCGCCAGATCGGTCCGTTGTGCCCGCGCCCGCACCTCAGCGCGGTAGCCCACCCACCCGGCCGGCTCCCAGCCGTCGACATCCCCGACCACATCGAGGCTTACCTCACGGCCAGACGCACGGAGCAGCGCCACCGCCTCGAGCAGCAAATCGAGGCCCTTGGGCGGGATGACCTGGCCGACGTAGATGATCCGCCCCGCGATCCGCTCGGCCGGCTGCGCCGGCGGCCCTGCGCGCCGGGGCACGCAGTTGTAGATCATCGACGCCTTTGACAGGGGCACATCGTGGGCGAGCAGCTCTCGCATCGTGAATTTCGAATTGCACACGAATTGATCCGTCATGGGGCTGACCAGCCTTCGCCAGACCCGACGATAGAACGGACGCGGGTCCGGAGCGTTGCCGACCCGGCACACCACGCGCGTTCCCAGCATCCGAAGCAGCAGGAGCGCCGGGGCGTTTCTCAAGACGCTGATGAACTCCGGCACGAGCACGTGAGTGGGCCGGAACCGCCACGCGTCCCGCAGCAGCCCCAGGCTGGTTCGCGTGATGTCCCAGGCAAACTGCATCAGCTTCAGCGGATTACGCGTGTGGCGGTCGAAGTGATACCAGTAATACCCAGTCGACCAGCTCGCGCCGATTCCCTCCGCGAGCGCCACGATGCGGTGGTTTTCCCAGGAGTTCACGATGCAGTGGACGCGGGCGCCGCGCGCGCGGAGCACACTCAGCACCTCGAAGGTCATACGCTCGACGCCCGCCACGATCACCATGCCGCCGCAGCACGCGAGCACGCGCGGAGGCTCACGCCTGCGGTGTGAATCTTGGGCCCGGCGTGCTCCAACCTCCCGGCAGGCGATCACCAAGCCCTCGGAGGCTCGCTCGAACGAGTGGTGGGCCGCGCGCTCGCGGCATGCCGTCAGCCACTCGTGGCCGGCCCGGCAGCGCTCCCGCACACGGTCGAGCGCCGCGCCGAGGGCGTGCACATCACCAGCCCCAAAGGTCTCGCCCGTCCGCCCGGAAGTGACGAGGTCCGATGCGCAGCCCACCCGATCGCTGACGACGCAGGGCAGCCCCGTGGCCAAGGCCTCGTTGACCACCAGGCCCCACGTTTCACTTCCCGGAAGCACCAGGCAGTCGGCGGCGGCGTACGCGCGGCCCAGCTCGGACTGGTTCAGGAAACCCGCCCAGACGGCGCCCACACCCAATCGCCGCGCTTCGGCCCTACACTCGTCTTCCAGCGCTCCGCCGCCGATCATCAGCAGCCGCGGGCGTGGCTCCATGCACGCGGCGGCGCGGATCAGGTCGAGAGGGCGCTTCGCACGCTCGAGCTTGCCGACGAACAGAGCCACGAACTCGCCGGGATCGAGATCCCATGCGGCACGGGCTGCCGCGCGACCCTCGGGCGATTGGTGCGGGGCCGCCGAGCGAGCGAAGAGCTCATTGTCGACGCAGTGAGGCGTTCGCCAGATCCGCGAGTCACTCACGCCGAACCGACGGAGATACTCGCTGGCGCGCTGACCGACGCTGAGATAGCCGTCGAAGGCTCTCAGCAGTGCCCAAGTCCGGAGCTGCCACAGCGGTCTCCGCCATCCCGCGACTCCGGTCCCGAGATTCGTGTCGCCACGATACAGCACCGGGATTCTCTGCCGTCGGCACGCCCAGAGAGCCCGTAGCAGGGTGATCGAGTGCCAGCCGGGGATCAGGGCCACGTCGGGACGGCTCTCCCGGATGGCGGCTCCGATCTCGGGCACGTCGAGCCCCCAGAAGCGATGGCTGTCCACGCTCTCGCCGGGCCGTGCGGAACGAAGGATGCGGCAGCGGTACCCGTCAGTGAGCGGCACGTCCCATTGGAACGATCGGCCGAAGCCGACGCCCTGTTGCTCAGGAGTCGGCTGGGTGGCATAGAGCACCGTGAGGTCGATCTCCGGGCAGCGGGCCGCGATGTGGCGGAACCACGGGGCGTAGTACTGGACCGGGTGGGTCATGACCACCGTGAGCCGAATGGCCGCGCCTGAAATCGTCATGATCCGCGCAGCTCGCTGCCCACGCCCGTAACCGCCGGGGCCAAGGCAAGAAGGTAATCAACGGAGTCGGGAATCGGCCCGGACGCGAACCACCCCAAGTCCTCCCAGGACATGAGGCGATAGCCCGCCTCACGCAGCTTGGACAGCACGCCGGTCACGGAGTATCCGAATCGACCGAGCTCACCCCGGTGCACTTCCACCAGCAGGACATCGTAGCGATGACAAGCAAGTCCATCGGCCATCCCTTGCAGCGCGAGACCTTCCGCGCCCTCGATGTCCATCTTCACCAGGCCGACCCGTTCGATGCCTCTGGCGTCGAGCCAGCGATCGAGGCCGACGGTCGGCACGTGGAGACGGCGTCGCTGACCCGGACGCGGCGCGAGCGAGCCCATGCCGCTGTTCAGCGTCGTATCGTGGTAGAAGTCCGCCGTTCCCTCTCTGGCGGCTACCGCGACTCGGTTGATGACGACGCGGTCCTCGTAACCGTTCAAGCGGACGTTCTCCCTGAGCTGTTCCGCATGCGCGATTACCGGCTCGAAGCAATAGACGTGGCCACCGGCCCCGACCCAGTCGGCGAAGAGCAGCGTGCTGTATCCAACGTGGGCTCCAACATCCACGACGACAGCGCCCGGCTCGACTAGAGGGCGCACGGCGCGGTAGATCAAGCCTTCCCAGGATCCGGTGATGGCGATCTCGCACTGGACCAGGTCATCCGGCCGGGCCATGAAGCGCTGCCCGGTGTCCAGGCGGCACTCGATGGGGGTGGCGTACCGGCGAAGCGCCCACCGCTTGAGCGGGGCGAGCAGGCGCCCCGGCAGCCAGCGGGGCCGCCACAAGTGCCATCCCCACGCGCGCTCGATGCTCGGGACACCGCGCCCGACCGCGGCCAACTTGACTTCCCCGGCCGCGTCAGCCACGCTCACTCACCCGCGCGAGAATCTCGGCCAGCCTTCCAGCCAGTGCGTCCGCGGAACACTCCTTGATGACTCGCTCATCGATCGCTTCCGCCTCGTAGATCGGCCGCTCGGCGATCTCGCGGAGCTCGGCATAGATCGCCTCGATCCGCGCCTCGGGGCGCACCGTATCGTCGTACGTCACGAGCCGGGCCGATGGTGAGGGCGCCGCCCGGGAGAGCAGGTCGACGACGCTGCTATCCCGGTGAAAGACCGCCAGCAGAGGCCGGCGGGCCAGCAGGGCCGGGTAGAGCTTGCTCGCCGTGTAGTGGGGCTCCGTGCTTCCCATCAGGAGGATGGCGTCCGCCTGGCTCAGGACGGTCAACGCATCCAGATAATCGATCCGAAGCGGATGTTCAGTGACGACATCGGCCACTCCCAACTCCCGAGCGAGCGGAAGCACGCGCGGCGTGACCGCGGAGGCCGTCTGGTTGCTGCTACCGACGAAATGCAGGCGGATCCGCGCGTAGAGATCGGGGCGTCGCACGCGCAGCAGTCCCACCGTGGCGAGAACCGCCCGGAGCGTCTCGAAGCCCAGCGGAAGCACCGTGCCGACGTAAGCGATGTGGACACGATCTTTCTGGGGCTTGAAATGCGGATTCGGCCGCGGCCGCTCCCTGAGCGCGGCGAAGTCCGCGGCCTCGGCTCCGACGGGAATCGCGGCACACGGAATCCGCGAGAGCCCAGGGTACCGGGCCACCACCTGCTCGTAGGTGGCGGCCGACACCGCAGTGATCGCATCCGCGGCCCGCACGGCGATGGGCTCGAGCCTGACGGCCAGGGCTCGGGCGAGCCGGCTCTTGAGATCGACACGGCCTCCCGGGCCAGATCCGACCGTGCGGCCCCAGCCCCCCACCCATGGATCCTGGTAGTCGAGCACGAACGGGACGCCGAACCTCCGCTTGAGCATTGGTCCGAGGAGCGCCGGATACGCGGGAAAGATCGTGATGAACAAGGCGTCGAAGCGCTCCCGGCGCAGCAGCCTGGCACAGGCGGTGCCGAGCCCGACGAAGGCGCGCAGGCCAAGGTCTCCGATGCCCACGCGTCGGGTCCATCGCGGAGACAGCGCTCGACACCGCACCACGCGGAGATCGCTCGGCACCAATTCCGCCAAGCCGGGATCCAGGCGCCCCTCGTAGTCACGGGGATCCGCGGTCACCACCGTGGGCTCCCAGCCGTAGTCCGGAAGCCGGGGGGCGAGGAGCCTGACCCGGTGGGCCGCCGCCGTCGCATCCGGCGGGAAATGCGGACTCACCATGAGCACCTTCCGCATCAGCGTGCCACCATGTCGAGATACAGCCGCTCATAGGCGTCGACCATCGCCGCCTCACCGAACCGCGCCTCGCATTCCGCCCTCACGGCCTTGCGGTCGATGAGATGCAAGCGGCTCACCGCCCGCACCGCCTCGCTCACGTCGCGACAGACGAATCCGGTCACGCCGTCATGGATCACCTCCGGCACCGCGCCGCGGGCAAAGGCGATCACCGGGGTGCCACACGCCATGGCCTCGGTCATCACGAGCCCGAACGCTTCCTCCCAGGAAGTCGGGAAAAGCAGCGCGAGAGCGGAGCCGAGCAAAGCGTTCTTCTGCTCGTCATCCACCGGTCCCACGTACTGCACCGCGTGCCCATCGATATGCGGAGCAATCTCGCGCTCGAAATACTCGGCGTCGAGGCCTTCCTCGGCGCGATTCCCCGCGATCACAAGGCGCCGCCGCGCGGCCTGGGCGATTGCTATTGCGCTGTGGGCGCCCTTCATCGGCTCGAGCTTCCCCAGGAACACGACCGGCGCATCCGGCGACACCGATGCCGCCGCCGAATAGCCGTTCAGGCTCACGGCGTTGAAGACGACGTGCCAGCGACCCTCGATCCCCAGCGTCCCGCCATGGCCACGCTGGACGCTGGCCGAGCAACTGGTAAAGCAGATGGAATCGCCGGCCAACCTGACGGCGCGGCGCACGCCTTTCCACGGGACGGTGGGCCGGTGATAGCTCTGGACTTTCGGCAGCCGGCGCAGGGGAAGAATCGGCAACAGGGCCGCCAACCGCCCGAAGCTGTGCACGATATCGACGTCGGTCCGCGAGCGCCACACGGCCGATCCGACCTGCCAGAGCTCGACGGCGCGCGGAACGAGGCCGAAGTGAGGAGGGCAGCCGTATGGGATGAGCCGGCCGGGGACTCGGCTCTCGGGATGGGCGATCAGCGTGATCCGGTGACCACGCGCGGCCAATCCGCGCGCCAGCAAATCGACGACCCGCTCGATGCCTCCGTAAAGTCGCGGCGGCACCGGGATATACGGGTCCGCCGTGAGCGCGACGCGCAAGGCTCTCATGGGCGGAGCGCCTTTTCCACCGCGTTCAGCAAGGCGCCCCTCTCTTCGGGATGCTCCCAATGCCACCGCTGCGCCGCGGCCTGCCAGGCCCGAGCCTTCGCGCGACCGAGCAGCGCCTTATCCCCAGCCCAGCGCCTCAGGCCCACCGCCAGTCCTGCCGCGTCTCCCGGCTTGTAAACGAAAGCCCCCGCCTCCAAGTCGGCCGCCAGCGCCCGCTGGCCGGGCGTGTCCGTGAGGACAACGGCGAGCCCACCGAGCAAATAGGTAAAGATCTTGTTCGACAGTGCGATCAGATTGTTCGGACTGAACCCGGGTTCCAGCCCGAGCCCAACGTCGTAACCGCCACACGAATCGACGAGGGCATCGGGGGGCGCGGGCTCGTGATGCACGATTTTCAGCGAGGGTGCGGCCTCCTGAGCCAGCCGGATCAGTCCATCGAGGTACTCGGGAATCGCCCGGCCTCGAAGGTGTAGCTCCGCAGCAATGTCCGCCAGGCCCACGGCGCGAACCACGTCCTCGAGGCCGCGATTGGGGCCAACCGTTTGGCTGAACCAATAGAGCCTCAGCTGGTCGCCGGGGCTCGGCCGGAGATCTGGGGGCGCGAGCGGCAGCGGGAACGCATTGTTGATGACCACCGGCCGTAGCCCGTAGGTGTCGGTGTAAGCCTGCGCGATGGCCGCGCTCGCCGCGCTCAGGAATGCCGCTCCCGGCAAAACGGCGCGCTCGATCCGCTCCGCGAGAGCATGGGCGAGGCGCGCGTGCGGGGAGTCGTTCTGTTCGGCGCTGTGAAAATCTTCCAGGTCGAGCGCATAGGGGACGCGGAGGCGCTTTGCGGCCAAGGGGGTCGAAGCCAGGGCTCCCCCGCCCCCATACAGGAAGTCAACGGGCTCAGCCGCCGCGAGCCGGACGAGTTCGGCGTGGACGCGACCGTACGCACGGGCCGCGACAGCGGGGGGCACGGCGCGGGGCCCCAGTGCGGCGACGAGGCATCGCGAGGCGCGGAACCGCAAACCGCTGCGGAGGTAGGTGCCCGGCGCCGTTCGCCGCGCATAGTCCACGACCGCCCAAGTCCATTTCCCCGGACGCCGCCCCAGCACGTCCTCGTCGGCCGAGGTCGCCCATTCAACGAAGCGCGTGCTGACCACGCGCACGTGATGCCCTGCCTCTGCCAGGGCGTCCGCGGCCTTGAGCATGCGCGGGCACGTCGAGAGATGGCCTGCGGTGACGACGCAGATACGGGCCATCACCTCCTCCAGGAGTACGTCAGGCGGTGCGCCAGCTCGGCCGACGGGATGCCGGCCAGCATCAGAAGGCGGGACCGCTCGAGCGGGCTCTCCGATGGCGTGGCGAAGCCGTGGCGGGTGGAAAAGGCGAAATCGAAGCCGGCCTCCCCGACCAGCCGAACCGTTTGTGCCGTGTAATCTCGACCGGGCTGGCCGTTGGGATACGCAAACGCCCGCACCGGCCGGCCCGTCCATGATTCGAGCGCGGCCTTGTTGGACACGATCTGGTTCCGCTGCTGGTCCACGCTCGCGCGGGCCAGAATGGCGTGCGCCGCGGTATGCGCGCCGATCTCAAACGGGAATCGCGCCAGCCCTTGGATCTCGCTCGGGGACAGGGGCGCCAGAGCATCATCCTGACTGGCGGCCGTCCGCACGGTCCGCGCCATGTCCGCCCATCGCTCGAACGAGAGGGCCTTCGCGCGTTCTACTTCGGCCTCACCGCGGGCCCGCGCGAGCGCGTCGTACCAAAGGAGCTCATGCCGCTCGACCGGCTCACTGCACACGAAGGCCACGGCGGGAATCCCATAGCGCTCGAGGATCGGCCGGGCCAGCGTTAAGACGCTGCGGTAGCCGTCGTCGAAGGTAAAGAGAACAGGCCGAGGCGGCAGCGGCGGGCCTCCGGCGAGGGCCTGGCGCCATTGGTCCAAGCTGATCGGATGGCAGGTCTTGCGCACGAGCCGGCATTGGGCCTCGAGCTCGCCGGCCGAGACGTGCAGCCCCTCGAAGGCAAGATGACCGTTGGGCGAGCCTGCGGGACGAATCCCGTGATAGCAGAGCACAGCCACGCCGGGAAACGCGTGCCGCCGCAGCAGCCGCGGGTAGTGGCCCGCGCCCAGAAGGCTGCGCTTGACGAGAGACGCGAGCATTGCGTTCATGGCTGCGGTCCCGAGCGCGGCTTGTGGCAGGCCACGGTGATCAGCACCGGGTATCTCGGATCCTGGACGTCCAGTTCCGCGGCAGTGAGCTCCTCGAGCGCCAGGCCCAGCATGGCGGCGACGGCCGCCAGGCAATTGCCGTGGCCCTCCACCGTGATGTCGCAGTCCGGCCACACGCGCCCGAGCAGCTCGCGCCAGCCGTCGGCGCTCAGCCGCCAGTAGTCGGGCCCGTCGGGGATCAGCGGGAGGAGACCGGCCGCGCTTGCGAGGATGACGCCGCCCGGCTTGACGACCCGAAGGGCCGCTCGAAGAGCGGGCTCGAGCGCGCGCAGGTGCTGGAAGGTATTGGGCATCAGGAAGCAGTCGTAGGTCTCGCTGGGAATCACATTCTCCGACTGAGCAAGATCGCAGAGGTACGTGGGCCGGAACTGCGGGTTGATGTCGACGCTGTCGGCCCGCCGGAGGTCCCGGCCATAGCGCCGGGCGTAGCCGACCGTCTGGATCTCCAGCACGTCGCCCCTAATGATGGCCGCGTGGGCCTCGAGGAAGCGGTGGAGATAATGCCGGTCCACCGGGGTTCCGCGGTCGAAACCGAAATTCGTCGAGAATGGGTGGACGCGCCGGAGATTGCCCCAGCGCGGCAGGCCCTTGCCCCGGATCAGGCTTCGCAGCCGCGTCGTCCAGCCTGGCCCGAGCACCTGTTTGAGCTCCTCGCGCATCGCCGTGCTCATGAGGCGTAGACCGCGAGGTAATCGGCCGCGATCTGGTCCATCGTCCGCACCGCCGGGAGGGCCCGCCGCCAGCGGTCGATCGTCCCCGCCGGGTCGGCGG
>JBKPCB010000142.1:0-2635 GCA_046727155.1 Candidatus Methylomirabilota bacterium
GAGTTGCAGCGGAGTCCGGGGCTCGTCCTGAAACCGACGGTCATCCAGGCGCCGCAGTGGGTGAGCATGCTGGACCAGTGGGATCCGAAATCCCCCTGGCACGACCGTCGAGTGCGTCTGGCCGCCAATCTCGCGATCGACCGCAAGGCGATCAACGAGGCCATCACCCTCGGCTACTCCCGGCTGACGTACAGCATCATTCCGAGCACCTTCGATTTCTACTGGCAGCCGCCAGCCTATGCGTTCGATCCCGCGCAGGCCAAGAAGCTCCTGGCCGAGGCGGGCTACCCCAACGGCTTCGATGCCGGCGAGTACTACCTGGACGTCGCGTACGCGAACGTGCAGGAGGCGGTCGCGAACTATCTGCAGCAGCTCGGCATCAAGTCCAAGCTTCGGCCGGTCGAGCGCGCCTCGCACTGGGCGAGCTACGGCGACAAGAAATACAAGAACCTCGCGTACACGGCGAGCGGCGCGTTCGGCAACGCGGCAACGCGCCTGGAGACCTTCGTCGTCGCCGGCGGTGCCTATGTCTACGGCAGTTATCCGGAGATCGATACGCTCTTCAAGGATCAGGCCGCCGAGCTGGATCGCAAGAAGCGAGAGGCGCTGCTGCACAAGATCCAGCAGATCATGTACGAGAAGACGATGTTCATCCCGATCTGGGAGCTCGCGTTCATCAACGGCCACGGGCCACGGGTGCAGGAGTCGGGTCTGGGGCTGATCCCCGGCCACGCGTACTCGGCGCCGTACGAGGACGTGAAGCTCAAGGCGAAATGACGGCGCGGCGGCCGGGACGGGCGCTTGGCTATCTGAAGCGCTCGACCCCGGTGCCGCGGTAGAGGATCTTCGCGGACCGCGCCATCACCGCGGCGTGGTGAGCGCGTGCCTCCGGCGCCAGGTCGGACGCTGGCGGGCACTCGGGTGTGAAGTGATGGTGCTCGTCGACTCCACGCACGAGCATCGCGCTGTCGCCCTCACCCGCGATCTGGCGCACGTGGGTCGGAATGTAGCGGATCGCGAAGCCGACGCGCCGGTCGTCCGACCGGTTCGCGGGCGAGCCGTGGACCATCCGAACGTGGTGCAGAGACATCTCGCCGGCGCGAAGCAGGATATCGACGCCGCGCGCCTCGTCGACCTCGACCGCGATCTCCTGGCCGCGCGAGAGTAGATTGTTCGGCGCGAAGGTGTCGCGATGGGCGAGCTGCTCGTCGTGCGAGCCCGGCACCATCCGCATCGCGCCGTTCTCGATCGTCGCGTCCGTGAAGGCCACCCACGCCGTGAGGACGTCCGGCGCGCTCAGTCCCCAGTAGGTTGCGTCCTGGTGCCAGGAGACGTACGCGGGATCGCGCGCGTCCTTGATGAAGAAGCTCGTGCTCCAGACGAGCAGGTTCGGCCCGAGCACGTCCTCGACCGCGTCGAGGATCGCCGGGTGGCACACGAGATCGGCCAGCCACGTGAAGAGCAGGTGCGGCTTAAGGCGCAGCTCGCCGCCGAGCCTTCCACCGTGATCGGACTCGACGGCCTCGAGCCGCCGGCGCATCGCCAGCGCCTCGCCGGGGGACATCACGCGAACCGGGAAATAGAAGCCGTCCCGGCGGTATTGCTCGACCGCGGCCGAAGCGAGTCTGGTCATGGGGTCAGGAGCCTCGCGTCGATGGTACCCGAAGACGCGCGCGCCCACACGGCGTACAGCGGATCCCCAGGCCCGGGCGATCGATCCTCGTCCTTCACGTCGACCCAACCGCCGGCGGTCTCGAGGTAGACGCGCACGAGCCTCGCGTGCTGCTGGTCGGTGGTGTCGAGCCACACGGCGACCGCTTTGGTGGGGAAGCACCGATTGGAGAAGGACACGACGAAGGGCGCGCCCGGCCGGAGCGCGCGGCGCACCTCGCGCAGCAGCAGCACCGGATGGATCACGTACTGAATCGAGACCGCGCACATCGCGCCGTCGAACTCCGCGTCGCCGAACGGGAGTCGTGGGTCACGATTCACGTCGTGAACGACGTGGCTCCCGAGCTGCGGGTTGTCCGCCATCTCCTCCGCGTTCAGACCCAATCCCACGACGGTGCCCGCGCGAAAGCCGGGCGGGAGATGACTGCGCCAACTGCTCATCAGATCGAGGAGGCGGCCACCGGCCGGCAGAATCTCGGCGTACAGCTGCCCGAGCGCGGCGATCGCGCCGTCGTCGATGTGGACGACCTTGCGCGGAACGACGTAGAAGCGATCGTCCGACGACTCGTCG
This sequence comes from Candidatus Methylomirabilota bacterium, assembly GCA_046727155.1. GTDB lineage: Bacteria > Methylomirabilota > Methylomirabilia > Rokubacteriales > CSP1-6 > DASSSH01. The sequence goes on from JBKPCB010000142.1 coordinate 2,243, forward strand.
TCCCGCGTGAACGCCAAGGGCGAGAGCAAGCCGTCCCCGGGGGCAGTGTTCATGCGAGCTATCATGCACCACATGACCCAGCGGGATTGCCAACACGAAGCGGGCCGCGGAAGTTGCGAGTACGATGAGCCTGATACGCCATGCGTATTCTCGTCGTGGAGGACGATCGGAAGGTCGCGAGCTTCATCCGGCAAGGGCTCGTGGAGGAGGGGCACACCGTCGAGACCGAGGCCGATGGCGACTCCGCTCTCAAGCTGCTCGTCGAGGGTGAGCCCTACGATCTGATCGTCCTCGATGTCATGTTGCCGGGCCGCGACGGCTTCGCCGTGCTCAAGGGCGCGCGCCAGGCCGGCGTGCACGCGCCGGTCATCATGCTGACCGCGCGCGACAGCG
>JBKPCB010000143.1:0-24273 GCA_046727155.1 Candidatus Methylomirabilota bacterium
CCTTACGGGCTCTTTGGGGGCCGGAGCGGACGGCTGGCCCGCACCATGCTGAATCCTGGTCCCGGGGAAGAGGTCATCCACGGCAAGACCTCGGCCGATTTCCGCTATGGGGACGTCATCTCCTTCCAGCAGTCGGGGGCAGGCGGTTATGGCCCGCCCTACGAGCGCGACCCTGAGCGGGTGCTGCAGGACGTGCAGGATGGTTACGTGTCGCTAGAGCAGGCACGGGAGGCGTACGGGGTGGTGATCGATCCTCGGACCATGACCGTGAATCTCCCAGCGACCGAGAAGGTGCGCCATGCCTAGGTTCACTGCCGAGCAACAGGAATTCCAGCGGGTCGTTGCCAAGTTCGTGGACGCCGAGGTGGTTCCGGTGGCCGACGAGATCGACGCCCGCGGCGAGTTCCCCCTGGCCTTGTTCAGGCGCCTCGGCGGCCTGGGCTATTTCGGCCTCCGTTATCCCGAGCGCTACGGGGGCTCCGAGGCGGACATGGTGACCTACTGTCTGTTCGCCGAGGAGCTGGGGCGCGGATCGATGTCGCTGGCCGCCGGCGCCATGATGCAGTCCCTGATGGGCACTCACTTCGTCTTCAAGTACGGCACCGAGGAGCAACGGGAGCGCTACCTGGCGCCGGCCATCCGCGGGGAGCTGATCGGGACCTTCGCGCTCACCGAGCCAGGGGCGGGGTCGGACCTGGCGAACCTCGCGACCCAAGCCCGCCGGGATGGCGACCACTGGGTTCTGAGCGGCTCTAAGACCTGGGTCACGAGCGCCCCCATCGCCGATTTCCTCACCGTGGGGGCCAAGACCTCGCCCGAGCGGGGGATGAAGCACATCGCGCTGTTCCTCGTGGACCGGCGAGAGATGCCCGGCGTGGTGCTGAGCCGGAAGATCGACAAGATGTCGACGCGCGCATCGGACACGGGCGAAATCGTGCTGGAGGACGTGCGCGTACCGGCGAGCCACCTGCTGGGAGGAGAAACGGGCGGCGCGGAAAAGGTCAGCGGGATCCTCTCCGAGGCCCGGGTAATGACGGCGGCGCTCTCCGTGGGACTGGCGCGGGGCGCCTACCGCGCGGCGCTCAAGTACGCGCGCGAGCGGGTCGCCTTCGGCAAGCCCATCGTGGAGCACCAGGCCGTCGCCTTCAAGCTCGCGGATATGCTGACGGGCATCCACGGCTCGGCGCTCATGACCTACGAGGCGGCGGCGGCCCTGGACCGTGGCGAGCGCGCGACACGGGAGTGCGCAATGGCCAAGCTGGTCGCCTCGGAGACGGCCGTCCGGGTCGCCGACGAGGGGGCGCGCATCTTCGCCTCCTACAGCCTGGCGATGGAGTATCCGGCGCAGCGCTACCTCCGCGACTCCCGCTTCCTGCTCTTCGGCGGAGGCACCAGCGAGATCCTGCGCCTCATCATTGCCCGCGCGCTCGACGAGGAGACACCATCATGACTTACCAGCCGCGCGGGCGGCACTTTGAGGATTTCAAGGTGGGCGAGGTTATCGAGACGCCCGCCCGGACCATCAACCCGGCCGACGTCACGCTCTTCGCCGGGTTGTCCGGGGATTTCAACCCGCTGCACACCGACGAGGAGACGGCCAAGAAGACTCCCTTCGGCTCGCGGATTGCCCACGGCATGTTGACCGTGGCCATCTCCACCGGCCAGCAGAACCTCACCGGGACCTTCGAGGGCACGACCCTGGCCCTCCTGGGGATGGACCGCCTGCGCTTCACCGGGGCAGTGAAGTTCGGCGATACCATCCACACGGAGATGACCGTGCGGGAGCTCAAGGAGTCCTCCAAGGCCGACCGCGGAGTGGTGACGCTCGATGTGGCCGTCAAGAACCAGCGAGGCGAGACCGTGGCCCAATGGGAGCAGTCGGTGCTGATGCGGAGGAAACACTAAATGCGCTTCGACGACAAGGTGGTTCTGGTGACGGGAGCCGGAAGCGGCATCGGCGAGGCGACGGCCCGCCGCTTCGCGCGAGAAGGAGCGCGCGTGGCGGTCAACGACGCCGACGCGGCGGGATGCGAGCGCGTGGCCAAGGAGCTGGGCGCGGGCGCGCTCGCCGTCCCCGGAGACGTGGCGCGGAAGGCCGACGTGGCGGCCATGGTCAAGCGGGTGACCGACGAGTGGGGACGCGTGGACGTGCTGATCAACAATGCCGGCGTGAACCGGGACGCCATGGCCGCCAAGATGACGGAAGAGCAGTGGGACTTCGTCCTCGACGTCAATCTGAAGGGGGCGTTCCTCGTCAGCCAGGCTGTGCTCCCGGGGATGCGCGAGCGCGGCTGGGGCCGCGTCGTCAACACCTCCTCCGTCGGCGCCCAGGGCAATATCGGTCAGGCCAACTACGCGGCCTCCAAGGCCGGCGTCATGGGCCTCACGCGCACGCTCGCCATCGAGTACGCGAAGTACGGCGTGACCGTGAACTGCATCGCGCCGGGCGCCACCATGACGCGGATGCTGGCGGGAGTGCCGGACAAAATCCGCGAGCAGATCACGGCCAAGATTCCCATGGCCCGCATCGCGGCGCCCGAGGAGATTGCGGCCGTGCACTGCTTCCTGGCGTCGGAGGACGCCTCCTTCATCACCGGGCAGGTCCTGTTCGTGGACGGCGGAATGACTGTCGGCGTGTAGGAGGGGCATCATGCGACGAGTCGCGCTGGTCGGAGCGGGAGTGACGAAGTTCGGAGTGCGCCAGGCAAGCTTCCGGGACCTGATCTGGGAGGCGGGCAAAGCCTGCTTCGACTCGCTTCCGGCGATCAAGCCGAGGGATCTCGAGGGGCTCGTCGTGGGCAGCGTAATGCCCGAGCGGACGGCTTTCCAGAGCCACATCAGCTCGCTGGCCGCGGAAGCCCTGGGCATCAAGCCCTCCGCGCTTTCGGCGCGGACCGAGCACATGTGCGCGTCGGGCACGGTCGGCATCCGGTACGCGTACGCCTTCATCGCGGCGGGGCTGGCCGACCTGGTGATGGTGCTGGGAGTCGAGAAGCTCAACCAGCCGCTGGCGGACGAGGCCATCCTCAACATGGGCGCGGGAGTCGATCGCGAGTGGGAGGCCTGCCACGGGCTCACTGCGCCGCCGTGCTTTGCCCTGGCCGCTCAGCGTCACATGGCCCAGTACGGCACGACGGAGGAGCAGTTGGGGTTGGTAGGAGTGAAGAACCATTCCCACGCCCAGCGGAACCCCAATGCCCACTTCCAGAAGGGCGCAACGCTCGAGCAGGTGCTGTGCTCCCGGATGATCGCGGCGCCCTTGAGGCTCTACATGTGCTCGCCCATTACCGATGGCGCGGCCGCCGTCATTCTGGCCTCGGAGGAGCGGGCGCGGGACCTCACCGACCGGCCCGTCTGGATCCTGGGCACGGGGCAGGCTCTCGACGGCTTCACTCTGTCGTCGCTGCCCGAAGACTATGCGTCCTGGCCGGCGATGAGGCGCGCCACTGAGAGCGCCTACCGGCGGGCCGGCATTGGCCCCGGCGATGTGAATCTGGCCGAGGTCCACGACTGCTTCGCCATTGCGGAGATCATCGCGTACGAGGAGCTGGGCTTCTGCGAGAAAGGCGAGGGAGGCCGCTTCATTGAGAAGGGGCGCTCGGATTATGGGGGAGACGTCGTGGTGAATCCCCGCGGCGGGTTGATGGGCTGCGGCCACCCGCTCGGCGCCACCGGCGTGGCCCAGGCGGCGGAAGTCTTCTCCCAGTTGAGGAATGAAGCGGGGGCGCGGCAAGTCCGCGACGCGCGGATCGGGCTCACCCACAACAACAGCGGCATGGGCGAGCACGTGGTCATGATCTACGGAAACGAGGCGGGTTGAGCCATGAGCTACTTCCGGGCGACCGATCCATTTCCCCTCGAGCACGCGGACCAGAACAAGCTCCACGAGTTCTACGAGTACCTGGCTGCGGGCCGGCTGGTGACCTCGGCGTGCCGGCAGTGCCGGCGCCTGGACTGGCCGCCGCGGCTGTTCTGTCCCGAGTGCGTCGCAGACGGCATCGACTGGGTGGACCTGCCCCTCGAAGGCACGGTGCACGCCTTCTCCGTCCAGGAGACGGGCGTGCCGGCGGGCTTCAAGGGCCCGCTCATCTTCGCCATGGTGAAAGTGGCCGGGCTCCGGATCTTCGCTCCCATCGTTGGTGCCGACCCGGCTGCCTTGAGCGTCGGCGTGCGCGTCAAGCTCAAGCCGGTGCGAGTCGCCGATGACGCCAAAGGGCGACCGCGGCATCTGGTGGCTTTCGAGCCGGCGGAAGCGACGAGGGTGGCGTGAAGCGGCTCAAGTTCCTGGTTGCCAAGCCGGGGCTCGACGGCCACGACCGCGGGGCCAAGGTGGTGGCACAGGCGCTCCGCGATGCGGGGATCGAAGTGATCTACACCGGCCTCAAGCGCACGCCCGAGGAGATCGTCCAGGAGGCGGTGCAGGAGGACGTGGACGTGGTCGGCCTGTCCATCCTCTCTGGGGCGCACGAGCCGTTGTGCCGTAAGGTCGTGAGCCAGCTCCGCGCCGCGGGCGCCGAGGGAATCCGGGTGGCCGTCGGAGGCACCATTCCCGCCGCCGACATCCCCAGGCTCAAGGCGGCCGGGGTTTGGGAAGTCTTCCCGGTCGGCACGCCTCTTCCGGCCATCGTCGATACCATCCAGCGCCTCGCCCAAACTGCCGGCTGAAGGGAGGACACCATGGCCGACGAACGGAAGGTGAAGAACGTGGTGCTCAACGCCGGCATCCCCGTGAATCCGGTCTACGGGCCCGAGGACCTCCTAGGTTTCGATCCAGCGTGCGATCTGGGTCTTCCGGGCGAGTATCCGTTCACCCGCGGTATCCATCCCCAGATGTACCGGGCGCGCGTCTGGACGATGCGGCAGTACGTGGGCTTCGGGACACCGGCGGAGAGCAACGAGCGCTTCAAATATCTGATGGCCCACGGTCAGGACGCCCTCAATGTGGCCTTCGATCTGCCGACCCAGCTCGGACTCGACTCCGACGATCCGCGGGCCGAGGGCGAGGTGGGGCGCGTCGGGATGGCGGTGGACAGCATGGCCGATATGGAGGGGGCCTTCGCCGGCATCCCGCTGGACCGGGTGAGCGTCTCGCTCACGATCAATTCCATGGCGGCCCCGATCCAGGCCATGTACATGGCCGTCGCCGAGAAGCAGGGCGTGGCATGGGATCGGATCGTCACTACGCCCCAGAATGACATTCTGAAAGAATTCGTGGCGCGCGGCACGTGGGTCTACCCGGTGGAGCCTTCCCTTCGGCTCGTTGCCGACCTGGCGGAGTTCTGCGCGCGCCGCGCGCCTCGCGTGAATCCCATCTCCATCTGCGGCTACCACATCCGCGAGGCCGGCTGCACCACGGCCCAGGAGATGGCCTATGGCCTGGCCATCTGCGCGGCCTACGTCGAGCTCCTCCGTCGGCGGGGTCTCGACGTGGACGAGTTCGCGCCCCGTTTGTCCTTCAACTTCACCTGCTGGGGGAAGCTGTTCGAGGAGGTGGCCAAGTTCCGGGCGGGCCGGCGGCTCTACGCGCGGATGATGCGGGAGCGATTCGGCGCGCGCAATCCCCGCTCGATGATGTTCCGGTCGCTCATCGGCGGCGGCGGCTCGGCCTTCACGGCGCAGGAGCCCGAGAACAACATCGTGCGCGGCGCCTACCTGGCTCTCACCGCGGCGCTCTCGGGCGCCCAGACCATGGCCCTGCCCACCTACGATGAGGCCTACACGATCCCGTCCCCCAAGGCTCAGCTCCTGGCGCTGCGCACCATGCAGATCTGCGCCGAGGAAACCGGAGTGGCGGACACCGCGGACCCATTGGGCGGAGCCTATTACGTCGAGTGGCTCACGACCGAGATGGAAAAGAAGATCCTGGAAGAAATGGCCCATGTGGAGGCCATGGGCGGGATCGTGGAGGCCGTCAAGTCCGGCGCGCTTCAGGCCGAAGTGGCCCGGCAGGCCTACCGCTACGAGAAGCAGCTCCTCTCGGGCGAAGTCGCCAAGGTCGGGGTGAACCGCCACGTGGCGCCCGATGGGGCCGGCAGTGAGGCGCCTGCGCTCGAGCTCTACGCCTTCGATCCCAAGGTGGAAGCGGCCCAGCGGACCGGGCTCGCCCGGGTGCGGAGCGGACGCGATGGCGGGGCTGTCGAGCGAGCGCTCGGCCGGCTCCGTGACGAGGCCCGGGGCAAGGGCAACCTGATGGAGCCGATTCTCGAGGCGGTGCGGACCTACGCGACTCTGGGCGAGATCGCGGGAGCCCTGAAGGACGTCTTCGGCGAGTACAAGGAGCCCGTGCGGTTCTGAGCATGAGCCTCTTCCAGGGCGTGCGAGTGCTCGATCTCTCCCGGATGCTTGCGGGGCCCTACGGCTCCATGCTGCTGGGCGACCTCGGCGCCGAGGTGCTCAAGATCGAGGAGCCGGACGGCGGAGATCCCATGCGCGGCATGGGACCGCCCTTCTTGCCGGCAGGGGAGAGCGCCTATTTCCTCGCCGTCAATCGCAACAAGAAGAGCATCGCGCTGGATCTCACGCTGTCGGCGGGTCGAGACGTATTTCTGGATCTCGTGCGCCACGCCGACGTGGTCTGGGACAACTTCCGTCCGGGAATCATGGAGCGCCTGGGGGCGGACTACGCGACCTTGGCGCGAGTAAATCCGCGCATCATCGCTTGCTCGCTCTCGGCTTACGGTCAGGAGGGGCCGTACCGCGACTATCCCGCATTCGACCTGGCCCTTCAGGCCATGGGCGGAGCCATGAGCATCACGGGCGAGGCGGGCCGAGCCCCTGTGCGGATGGGGCTCCCCATGGGCGACCTGGCCGGCGGGCTGTTCGGCGCCTTCGCCGTCGCGGGGGCGCTCTTCCGCCGGGAGCAAACCGGGCAAGGAAGCCGCATCGACCTCTCGCTCCTGGACTGCCAGGTCTCGCTCCTCACCTATATCGCCCAGTATTTCTGGACCGACGGTAAGGTCCCCGGACCGATGGGCTCGGGCCATACTTCGGTCGTGCCCTACCAGGCCCTGCAGGCACGGGACGGATGCCTCGTGGTGGCAGTCTTCGCCGAGAAGTTCTGGACCGCGTTCTGCCGCGCCATCGGTCGCCCTGACCTCGAGCGTGACCCGCGCTTCGAGTCCAACCCCAGGCGCGTCGAGCACTGCCACGCTCTGCTGCCGATCCTCGAGGAAGTCCTGAAAACGCGCACCGTCGCCGACTGGCTCGAGGCGCTCAGACGCGAGGGAGTGCCGGCCGCGCCAATCCAGTCGGTGGACCAGGTCCTGTGTGATCCCCAGGTGCGGCAGCGGCGCATGGTCGTGGAGATGGCCCATCCGCGCCACGGTCCTCTGCCGACTCTCGGCACTCCCATCAAGGTCGACGGGGACATGGGACTCGAGGTGCGGCCCGCCCCCGATCTGGGAGAGCACACGGAAGAGATCCTGCGCGGGCTGCTGGGCTACTCTACCGAGCGCCTTCAGGCGCTGAGAGCTGAGAAGGTAGCGGCATGATCAGGGATCGCGCGGCGAGCGGCGCGGCCCCGGCGGCCTTCAGCGTCATCGGTAAGCCCATTCCCAAGCGGGATGGCCAGGAAAAGGTCACCGGCTTCACTCAGTATCTCCACGACCTCACCGTCCCGCGAATGCTCCACGGCGCGATCCTCCGCACCCGCTTTCCCCACGCTCGGATCTGCCGCATCGACACGAGCCGCGCCCGGGCGCTGGCCGGCGTCGTCACGGTGATCACGGCCGAGGACGTGGAGCAGCACCCGATCGGCTTCGCCAAGGATCACCTGGCGCTCAAGGGCGGCGCGGCGGACGGGCATACGGTGCGCTGCATCCGGGACGAGATCGCGGCCGTCGCCGCCGAGAGCCCTCTGATCGCCGAGGAGGCGCTCGAGGCGATCGAGGTGGAATACGAGGAGCTGCCGGGAGTCTTCTCCCCCGAGGAGGCCCTCCGGCCCGGAGCGCCGCTGGTCCACGAGGCGCTCGAGTCGAACCTCGTCAACCTGCGCTATCAGTTCGCCCATGGCGATGTGGATGTGACCTTCGCTCGCGCCGCCGCCGTCGCGGAGGGCACGTACCGGCTCAACTACGTCTCTCCCGCGGCTCTGGGAACGATGGCGGCCCTGGCCTCCTGGAGCCCCGACGGCGCGCTCACCATGTGGAGCACAACCCAGGTGCCTTTCCTCTACCAGAAGGATCTGGCCGAAGCCCTCGGCATCACGGGTGACCGGGTCCGCGTGTTCCAGCCACCCATCGGAGGCTCCTTCGGCCGCGGCTTGGATGTCTACCCCGTTGACGTGATCGCGGCGCTCCTGGCGCGGAAGGCCGGACGCCCTGTGAAGATCGCCTTCGAGCGCATCGAGGACTTCATCGCGTGTCCCACGCGCGAGCCCTGCGAAATCCGGCTGCGCACGGCGGCCGATGCCCAGGGCCGGCTCCTCGGGCGCGACGTCCACGTGATCATCGACAATGGCGCCTACGTCTCCTGGGGCTCCACCACGCCGTATGTGATGCTCTCCACGTCCACCGGACTTTACCGCTGCCCCGCGGTGCGCTTCGACACGACCATCGTCTACACGAATAACCCCTACTCGGGCTCCATGCGGGGTTACGGCAATCTGGAGATCACCTTCGCCGTCGAGGCGCAGATGGATGACCTGGCGGACCGCCTCGGCATGGACCGGGTGGAGTTCCGGCGGCTCAACGCCAACCAGCCCGGCGACGTCACGCCCCAGGGGTCCGTCATCACCTCCTGCGGGCTCACCCGCTGTCTCGATACCGTCGAGCGGGAGATCCAGAAGCCGCTCCCTCAGACGCTCGAGCCGGGCTGGAAGCGCGGCGTGGGCTTCGCCGCCATGTTTCACGTGGGCGGAGGCGCGCGCGTCTATCGCTCCGACGGCTGCGGCGCCATCCTCCGGATGGACGACTTCGGCCAAGTGACTCTCCTCACGGGGGCCACCGAGATCGGCCAGGGCTCCGAGACCGTCCTGGCCATGATCGTCGCCGAGGAGCTCCAGGTCCCGCTCGACCGGGTGACCGTGATCAACAACGACACCGCTGTGAAGCCGTGGGACGTAGGCTGCCACGCCAGTCGCACCACCTTCATCGCGGGGAACGCCGCGCTCCGGGCCGCGCGCGAGCTCAAGCGGCGGCTGCTCGCGATGGCCGCCGAGTTGATGGACGAGGAGTCCAACGAGCTGGAGCTGGTGGCGGGTATGGTGCGCGTCAAGGCCCACCCTGAGCGAGGCATGGAGTACGACCGCGTGGTGCGGAGCGGCCATCTCAAGGAGGGTGGCCGAACCCTGGTCACCGAAGCCTTCTACGACCCGCCGACCCAGATGCTGGACAAGAACCTGCGGGGCAATGTCTCGGCCGCCTACGGCTTCGCGGCCCAGGCGGTGCTGCTGGAGGTCAGTGAGAGCACGGGCCAGGTGCGTGTCCTCAAGGTGGCCTCGGCCCACGATGTGGGACGTGCGCTGAATCCGCTCATCGCCGAGGGGCAGATCCACGGCGGCATCCACATGGGCCTGGGTTATGCCCTGGCTGAAGAGCTCGTCGTGCGCGAGGGGCGAGTCCTCAACCCCCAGTTCATGGAATACCCGATCCTCCTGGCCTCAGACATGCCTGAGATCGTCGTGGAGTTCATCGAGACCGTGGACGAGGAAGGACCCTTCGGGGCCAAGGGACTCGGCGAGGCGGGAGTGATCCCCATCTCGGCAGCGGTGGCCAATGCGGTGAAGGACGCCGTCGGGGTGCGCCTGACCGAGCTGCCGCTCCATTCCGAGCGGATCTTCCAAAGGCTCCGGAGCGCCCGGGAGGAAGCTCGCCGGTGACGGCCATGTTCCAGCCCGCAGCGGAGTCGAGAGCGCGGGACGAGCATGAGCGACTGACGCTCCACGGGCTTCGGCAGACTCTTGCGCTGGCGCTGACCAATTCGGCCTACGCGCGCCGCCTCGGGCCCGAGCAGCCGGGTGACATCCGTTCGACGGCAGATTGGGCGCGACTGCCGTTTCTGCGGAAGGAGGAGCTGCGGGACGCCTACCCGTTCGGGCTGGCATGCGCGCCGCGGGAGCGGGCGCTGCGCATCCATATGTCCTCCGGCACAACCGGCAACCCCATCCTCAACCCCTACACGCGCGCGGACATCGCGCAGTGGGGAGAGGTGATGGCGCGCTGCTACGTGGCCGCCGGAGTGACGGCCGGTGATGTGATCCAGATCACGCCCTCCTTCGGTCTCTTTACCGGCGGATTCGGCTTCCACTACGGCGCCGAACGCCTCGGGGCCATGGTCATCCCCATCGGTCCCGGTCGCACGGGGCTCCAGCTCAAGCTCATGAAGGATCTGGGCACCACGGTGCTCACGGGGATCGCCACCTATCCCCTCCGAATCATCGAGGTGGCGCGCGAGGAGGGATTCGACCTCTCGGCGCTCCGACTGCGCGTGGCCATCCTGGGCTCGGAGATGTGGTCCGACGATCTCCGGCGGCTGATCGAGCGGGGGCTCCGGATCGAGACCTTCGACATCATCGGCATGACCGAGACCGGCGGGCCCGGCCTGGGGATCGATTGCGAGGCCCACGCGGGCATCCATGTCTGGGAGGACCACTATTACTGCGAGGTGATCGACCCGGCGACGGGTCTGCCGAGGCCCGACGGGGACGAGGGGGAGCTGGTGATCACCACGCTGACACGCGAGGGGCTGCCGCTTGTCCGGTACCGCACCCATGACCTCACGCGTATCCTCTCCCGCGCCCCCTGCGACTGCGGGCGCACTCACCTCCGGGTTGATCGCTTCAAAGGTCGCACCGATGACATGGTGATCTTCCACGGCGTGAACTTCTATCCGCACCAGATCGAATCCATGATCCTCGGATGCGCCGGCGTCAGCCACGAGTACCAGATCGTATTGGAGCGGGGCGCTGGGGGCGACCACATGACCGTTCAGATGGAGGCGATGCCCGGCTTCGACCCCGCCGAGGGCCGGCGCCTCGAGCAGCAAATCCACACGCGCCTCGGCTTCACACCCGAGGTCCGCGCGCTCAAGGAGGGCGAGTTGCCGCGGCCCCCGGGCAAGGCGGTTCGCGTCGTGGACAGGCGGCAGGGCGGAGCGCGGCAGTGAGCGCGCGCGTGCGGTTCGGCGTAACCACCATGGCCACCGACCCTCCCCAGCGCTTCCGGGAGCTGGTCGGGCTGATCGAGGCGGCGGGTTTCGACGAGCTATGGGTGTGCGACTCGTCGCTCCACGGCCGGGAGGTGTGGAGCTATCTGACGCTCGCGGCTACCGCGTCGCAGCGCCTGAGTCTCGGCCCCAATTGCACTCATCCGTACACGCGCCATCCCGCCATCACGCTGAACGCCGCCGCGACGCTGCATGAACTTTCAGGCGGCCGCGCGCAGCTGGCGCTGGGCGCCGGGGACCGCCCGGTCACCGAGCTCGGCTGTCGGCCGGCGCCCGTTGCCGTGGTGCGGGAGATGGTCGCGCTGCTTCGCCGGCTATGGGCGGGCGAGACGGTGGACGCGGGGGGGCCCATCAGGCTGAAGGGGGCGCGCTTGTCCTGCGGGCTCGGGGCGCCGCTGCCAATCTACGTCGCCGCCTCGGGACCCCGGATGCTCGAGATGGCCGGGGAGGTGGCCGACGGCGTACTGTTCTTCTCCGGCGTCCATCCCGTCAGCGTGGAGTGGGCCCTGGAGAAGATCCGGACGGGAATGACGCGAGCTCAGCGCGCGCCGGGAAGCCTGGACGTGGCCTGTACGATCGCGGGATCGCTGAGCGACGACGTGGATCGGGCGCGCGCTGAGTGCGTCCCCGTGGCCGCCTGGTTCCCACAAACTTCGCCCGGGTACGCGACCCTGGTCGGAGTGCCACCCGAGGTCGTCCACGCTATCCGCACAGCCTATGCGGGCGGCCACTTCGATGCGGCCCGTCGGGCCTTCGCCCATGTCACCGATCCGATGGTGGAAGCCTTCACGGTGGCGGGGCCGGCCGAGCTATGGGTGAGACGCATCAAGGAGGTCGTCGCCCTGGGCGTCAGCCACGTCAACATCCTCCTCCTCTCTGGGGACAAACACGCGATGGTCCGGGAACTGGCTGAGCGCGTGCTGCCCCACGTGGCGAGCGTCTGAATGGCGGTGCGGGATCGCTTGGCCGACGATGGGGAGGGGCGCCTCTCGATCGGGGGCTCGCGTTACCTGCTGATCCGTCCTGAAACCCTGGCGGCCCTCCAGCACGCCGTGGAGCATGCGCTCAGCTCCGCCGCGGCCGAATGCCTGGCGGCGGGAGGGCGCGCGGGTGGCGGTCGGGCGGCCGGCGCGATGACGGGATCGCCTCGGGAGCGCGTGGAGTGCATGCTCCGGACCGGGGCAGAGATCGGCTGGGGAGCCTTCAGCCTGGAGCGCCTCACTGCCACCGAGATGGTGGTGACGGTGAGCCACTCGCCCATGGCCGAGGCCTACGGGCCTTCGAGCAAGCCGGTCTGCCACCTCACCCGCGGTGTGCTCGAGTCCCTGGCCGCGTCGGTGCTCGAGCATCCGCGGCCGGTGGTGGAGACGGACTGCGCCGCCGCCGGGGCGCCCGCCTGCCGGTTCTCGACGGTGCCGGGAGATCGGCAGTGAGCGATGACGCCCGCGAGGTGAGGGAATTCGCCAGCGGACTTCTCCGCGAGGTCCTCCATGTCGGCATCGTCGTGGAAAACCTCGAGCGCGCGGTGGCGGAGTGGGAGCGCCTCTTCGGAGTCCGGGCAGGGGATCGTTGGCAGAGCGAGGTCGGAGTCAAGGTGGCCTTTTTCGATATCGGTGGCTCCCGCCTCGAGCTGGTGGAGTACACGGGCCCCATCGTCGAGCGCTTCGGCCCCGTCCTGGCCCGGCGGGAGGGCGTGCACCATCTCTGCTTCAGGGTCGACGATCTCGACGCTGCCCTCGAGGAGGTCGCGGCACGTGGTCTGCGCGTCGTATCGGGCTTCCCCGTGGAAGGCGCCCACGGCCGCATTGCCTTCCTCGAGCCGGAAGCGACCACGGGGCTCATCACCGAGCTGTGCCAGGTCCGCTGATGGGATATCGCATCGGCGTGGACGTGGGCGGGACCTTCACCGATTTCCTCCTCTATGGGGAATCAGATGGGCCGCGGCCCGCCAAGACGCCGAGCACGCCGGCCGATCCCTCGGAGGGATTCATGGCGGGCTTGGCCGAGCTCGCTGAAGGCGAGGAGAAATCTCTGGAGGCTTTTCTCCGAGACGTCGAGCTGATCGTTCACGGCACAACGGTGACCACCAACGCTATTCTTACCGGCAATGTGGCGCGGGCAGGGCTCCTCACCACACGCGGCTTCCGCGATGCTCTCGCCATGCGCCGGGGAATCCGCGAGGCGCAGTACGACAATCGCTACATGGCCCCTCCGCCCCTGGTGCCCCGCTGGCTGCGGCTCGGCGTCACTGAGCGGATGAGTCTGGAAGGCCGGGTGCTGACCCCGCTGGACATGACCGAAGCGAGGGAAGCGCTCGAGCGGCTGCGCGCCGCGGGGGTGGAAGCCGTGGCCATCTGCTTCCTTCACGGCTGGGCCAACCCGGTTCACGAGGAGGCGGTCGCGCGGCTCGCGGCCGAGATCCTGCCCGATGCCTACGTGACCCGCTCCTCGGCGCTCCTGCCCCAGATTCGTTTCACCGAGCGCGTGAGCACGACGGTTCTCAATGTCGCCGTCGGACCTGTCTTTCTCCGGTACCTCGATCGGCTCACCGCCCGGCTCGCGGCGGCAGGATTCCGCGGCGCGCTCCTGATCATGCAGTCCAATGGTGGCGTGGCGGCGCCGCCCCAGGCGCGCGCGGCTGCCGCGACCACGCTCCTGTCGGGGCCGGCCGCCGCGCCCACTGCGGGTCTCGCCTTTGCGGCCCCCCATGGCGCCCGGGACTTCATCACCGTGGACATGGGCGGGACCTCTTTCGACGTCTGTCTCGTCAAGGACGGTGCCGCGGCCCTGACCAGCGAGGGGCGCATCGCTCGGTATCCCTTCGGGCTGCCGACATTGGCCATCCACACGATCGGAGCCGGCGGCGGCTCCGTCGGTTGGATCGATGAAGGAGGCCTGCTGCGGATGGGGCCCCAGAGCGCCGGCGCCGACCCAGGCCCGGCCTGCTACGGCCGGGGCGGGAAGTGGGCGACCTGCACCGACGCGGATCTCGTCTTGGGCTACCTCGATGCCGGGCGCTTCCTGGGAGGACGGCTGCCGCTGAACGTCGAGGCGGCGCACTCCGCCGTCGGGGCCCTGGCTCGGCAGTTCGGGCGCCCGATGGAGGAAACGGCGGCGGGCATGGTGGAGGTGATCGACGCCAACATGGCGGCCGGCATTCGTGCCGTCACCGTGGAGCGTGGCCACGACCCGCGCGAGTTCTTGCTGGTGGTCGGCGGGGGCGCCGGGCCCGTGCACGCAGCCGGGATCGCCCGCGAGCTGGGGCTGCGGCGCATCCTGGTGCCGCGAAGCTCGTCCATCTTCTGCGCGGTCGGATTGCTCCTCTCTGATCTTCGTCATGACTTCGTGAGGAGCCATGTGGCAGCCTTCGAGCGAATAGACCGGAGGCGGCTCGTGGAAATCGTCCGGGCGCTCCAGGCAGACGCGCGGCAGGCTCTCGAGGCCGAAGGGATCGAGCCCGCCACTGCCGTGGTCACCCTCGGCTGCGACGTTCGCTACGTGGGCCAGTATCACGAGCTGGCGGTTCCCTGGCTCGTGGACGAGGTCGAGAGCGGCGACCTGACGGGCGTCACCAAGCGCTTCCACGACATCCACGACCGGCTGTACGGCTACGCGTTGCCCGAAGCGCCGCTCGAGCTGGTCAACGTGCGCGCGGTGGTGGTGGGTCTTACTCCCAAGCCGCCGCTACCAGACGTAGCGCCGGGACGCGCGCCGGAGGCGCTCCGCTGCCACCGTCCTGTGTGGATCGCCGAGGAACGCGCCTTCGTCCCGACGCCGGTCTATGACGGCGAGGGCTTGGGGAGCGGGGCGCAGCTTGAGGGTCCTGCCATCGTGGAGTTGCCCACCACGACCGTGGTGCTGAGCCCTGGCTGGCGCTGCGAGACAGACCGGCACGGCTCCTTCCTGCTGGAGGCACCATGAGCACGGTCGCCGTGGATCCGGTCTTCGCTTCGGTTCTGGAGCGCCGGCTCAAGGCTATCACCGAGGAGATGGGGCTCGCGTTGCTCCGGACTACTCGCTCGCCCATCCTCAGCGAGGCCCGGGACTTCGTGACTGGGCTCTACGACTGGCAGGGGCGCATCCTGGCGCAAACCGAGTACATCCCGATCCTGGCGTTCGCGCTGCAGCCCGCCTGCCGCGCTGTTATCGACGCCTTCGGAGAGGACGTCCATCCTGGCGACGTCTTTCTCCACAACGATGTTTTCTCCGGCGGCAATCAGAACAACGACGTGGCCGTCTTCCGGCCGGTCTTCGTGGATGGGCGGCTGGTGGCCTGGGCCGCTACCAAAGGCCACCAGGCCGACATCGGCGGCGCCCAGGCCGGCGGATACAACCCCCGCGCCACCGAGGTCTGGCAGGAGGCGCTCCGCATCCCGCCGCTGCGGATCGTGGACGCCGGGCGGCTCAGGCGCGACGTCTGGCGAATGCTCTTCGCCAACGTGCGGCTGCCCATCGTGGAGGAGGATATGCGCGCCCAGATCGGTGGCACCGTGGTGGGCGAGCGGGGCCTCACGGAGCTCTACCAACGTCACGGAGTCCTGAAGATCGAGCGGCATGTGGAGTATCTCTTCGACGCCGCCGAGCGGCGCATGCGCGCGGAGCTCCGGCGCATCCCCGACGGCACCTACGTCGGGGAGAGCTGGATTTTCTACGATGGCTACCATCCGGGGAGTCGACACGGTATCCGAGTGAGCATCGAGGCGCGGGGTGGAGCGCTGAGGCTCGACTACACGGGCACCGATCCCCAGACGGTGGGGTTCGTCAACGCGCCCCTGGCCTCGTCTCTCTCGGCGGCCTACCTGGCCCTCTTCATGCTGGTGGACCCCGATCTCCCGCACAATGACGGGGCCCTCCGCCCGATTGAGATCCGCATCCCGCCCGGGACGATCCTCAACGCCGACTTCCCGGCCGCCACGACCTTCGGCAACACGCTGGCGGGGCCTCACTCGGACGCCATCTTCCGGGCGCTGGCGGATGCGCTTCCCGAACGCGTCTCGGCCGGCTGGAACCGGATGCTCGGCATGACGATCACAGGGGCAGACCCTCGCCGCGGCCGGAAGTTCGTGGATATCCTCTTCCTCGCTCTCAAGGGCGGCTCGGGAGCCGTCCGCGGCTGCGACGGCTACGACCACATCGGTCTCATCAATACGGCGGGCGGCGTCTTGGCGCAGGACTACGAGATGTTCGAGGTTCATACTCCCTGCCGGCTCCTGAGGCACGAGTACCTGCCGGACTCGGCCGGGCCGGGCCGATGGCGCGGCGGCCTCGGGGTGGAGACCGAGTTCGTCGTCGAGGGTGAGGACGTCACGGGCATCTGCTTCGGTGACGGCGTGGACGAGGAGGCGCGCGCGTTCGGCCTCTTCGGCGGCTCCGCGGGAGCACTCAACCGGCTCGATCTTCGGACCCCCGCCGGGGAGATCATCGTCCCGCGCTCCAAGGACGTGGTGCCGATTCCGCGCGGCACCCTCTTCCGGCAGCAGGCCGGCGGCGGCGGCGGCTACGGCGACCCACGCCAACGCGCGGCCGATACAGTCGCCGCCGAAGTTCGCGACGGCCTGATCTCTGCCGATGCCGCCCGATGCGATTACGGTGTCTGGGTGGATCCGGCGACGCTGGCCCTCGACCCGGAGCGGACGGCACGTCAAAGGCTCGCGCCGCGCGAGCAGAGGGCATGATCTCCGCGGCGGCCCTCGTCCACGTGGTGGTGAGCGGGCTCGCTACGGGCAGCATCTACGCGCTCATGGCGCTGGCCCTGGTCATCATCTACAACGCCACGCGCACGCTCAACTTCGCCCAGGGCGAGATGCTCATGATGTCGACGTTCATCGCCTGGGCCGCCTACCGGGCCTTCACGCTGCCGCTCGCGCTCACCATCGTGGTGGCGGTGCTGGCCGGCGCCGCCCTGGCCGCAATCGTGGAGCGCCTCATCATCCGGCGTTCCATTGCCGCCACCCACTGGGACGTGCTGATCATCACGCTCGGCCTCTCTCTGATCCTGCGGGCAGTGGCGGGGCTCATCTGGACCCACGAGGACTTCCCGTTCCCGTCCTACTTCAGCGAGCGACCGGTGCCGGTGGGGCCGGTGCGGCTTGCCCCCGTGTCGCTCGGCATCATCGGGGGATCGCTCCTGCTCATGGCCGCCCTCTACGGGTTGTTCGGGTTCACGCGCATGGGGCGCGCCATGCGAGCCGTGGCCCAGAATCAGCGCGCCGCGCGGCTCATGGGGATCAGTGTGGAGCGCGTCTACTCCACCTCCTGGATCCTGGCGGCGGTGGTGGGCGCCATCGCGGGGGTGCTGGTGGCGCCGGTGACGTTCCTCTCCACCAAGATGGGCCTGATTGTCATCAATGGCTTCACCGCGGCCGTCATTGGCGGCCTCGGCTCCATGCCGGGAGCGGTGCTCGGTGGAATGCTGCTTGGCGTGATCGAGAACCTGGCTCCGCTCTATCTGCCCTCGGGCATTCGCTACTCGGTGCCGTTCCTGATCCTGGTGGGAATCCTGTTGATCCGGCCTGCGGGGCTGCTGGGCCGCGTCGAGCGGAGGAAGGTGTGAGGGGAGGCCGAGTGTGGCTCGGGGTGCTCGGGGCCGCGCTCCTGTTCTGGCCCCTGCTAGTGCCGGGCTATTTCGTGTTCCTCCTGACACTGACTCTGGTCAACGCCGTGGTGGCCATCGGGCTCAACCTGCTCTCGGGCTACACCAACCAGCTCTCGTTCGGTCACGCCGGCTTCCTCGCCATCGGGGCATACACCGCGGCGCTGCTCACCATCCACGCCCCTGGGCTGCCGGTGATCGCCACGCTCCTGCTGGCCGGCGTGGCGACGGCCGCCATCGGTGTCGGCTTGGGCATTCCGTGCCTGCGCCTGGAAGGGCTCTACCTCACGATGGCGACGCTGGCCTTTGGCTTCGTGGTGAGCGAGGTCATCCTGAACCTGGACTCGATCACGCGGGGGGCGGACGGGTTGCGGGTGCCGGCGCCGCGCCTGGCCGGGCTCTTCCTCGGTACCGACATCTCGCGCTATTACCTGGTCGCGACCGTGGCGGCCGTGCTGGTGGCGGTGGCGGAGAACCTGATGCGCACGCGGACGGGGCGGGCCTTCCTGGCGATCCGCGAGAGCGAGATCGCCGCTCAGTCGGCTGGCATTCCCGTCGCGGCATACAAGACCATCGCCTTCGGTCTCTCGGCCTTCTACACGGGGGTAGCGGGCGGCCTCTTCGCATTCACCGTGGGATACCTGTCGCCCGACTCCTTCGACGTGTTCCTGTCCGTGGACTTCGTGACCATGATCATCCTGGGCGGGCTCGGCTCGGTGCCGGGCTCCATCGTGGGCGCGGCCGTGGTCACGGTGCTGCACGACTGGCTGGCCGCGTTCCAGAACTTCCGGCCTTTGATCTTCGGCACGATCCTGATCGCCTGCATGCTCTTCATGCCCGGCGGCATCGCTCGTGCCCTGCAGCCGGTCTTCCGACGGCGTTGACCCGAGCCCCAGAGAGGAGAACTCCCATGCGCACCATGCTCCGGCTTCTCACCGCGGCCCTAGTGCTGCTATTGGCCGTGCCGGCCACCGCCCAGCAGGGCGTCACCGACACGGAGATCGTGGTGGGTTGCTCCAACTCCTTCACCGGCCCGCTGGCCTTCACCGGCGAGCAGCTCACCAAGTTCGGCATCGATCTCTATTTCCGGGTCGTGAACGACGCCGGGGGAATTCACGGCCGCAAGGTTCGCACGATCTACTACGACGACGGCTACAAGCCCCAGGAGGCCGTGGCCAATACCAAGAAGCTGTTGGAGCAGGACAAGATCTTCGCGGTCCTCGCCTCCCAGGGCACGGCCCCGGTGGCGGCGACGCTCGAGTACCTGGAGCAGAACCGGGTGCCGCTGCTCTTCCCGTATCAGGGATCCACGGTCACACGCGGTCTCAAGTACGTGGTCAACGGCATGGTGCTCTATGACCGGCAGGCCCACATGATGATCGACTACCTGGTGACCCAGCGGAAGTTCAAGACATTCGGCGTGATCTACCAGGACGACGAGTACGGCAAGGCGTTCCTCGTTCCCTTCGAGAAGGACTTGGCGCGACACGGCCTCAAGCTGGCGGCGGCCGAGTCGGTGAAGCGCGGCGCCACTGACGTGAGCGCCCAGATTGCCAAGCTCCAGGCGGCGAAGCCTCAGGTCACCTTCCTCGTCCTCACGCCGGGCCCGGGCGCCCAGGCCCTCAAGGAGCGCCAGAAGATCGGCTGGACGGACACCGTCATGGTGTCCTCGGGGCCACTGACCGACGAGCGCTTCCTGGCGCTGGCCGGGGAGGCGGCTGAAGGCACCGAAGGGCTGTCCTTGTGGCCCGACCCGGTCACGTCCGACCTGCCGGGCATGAAGCAGTATCGGGACCTCATGACCAAGTACTTCCCGAAGAACGAGCCCAACCGGTACTCGCTCCACGGCTATGTCTCGGCCATGCTCTTCACCGAGGCGGCCAAGCGTGCGGGCAAGAACCTCACGCGCGACTCGCTGATGGCGGCTCTCGACTCCATCAAGGGGCTCGAGACCGGGATCGTCCCGCCCCTCACCATCGGGTCCGACCGCGAGCCGCTCAAGCAGGGCTTCTGGGTGCGCCTGGAGAAAGGGCGCTTCAAGCAGCTCACCGACTGGCTCAAGGAATAGCGGAGTGTTCCTCGCCATCGAGAGTCTCTCCATCGGGTTCGGCGGCCTCGCGGCGCTCGCCGATGTGAGCCTTGAGGTCACCGAGGGAGAGATCTTCGCTCTCATCGGGCCGAATGGGGCGGGGAAGACCACGGTGTTCAATGTCCTCACGGGGCTCTATCGCCCGTCGGCCGGGCGCGTCTCATTCCGCGGGGAGAATCTCTTGCGGCTGGCCCCCCACGAAATCGCCCGGCGGGGGGTCGGCCGCACCTTCCAGAATACCGAGGTGTTCCGGGCGCTCACGGCCTTGGACAATGTGCTGGTGGGCGAGCACGCGCGGCTGGGTAGCAGTCTCCTGGCAGGGGCTCTCGGCCTCCCCTCGGTCCGACGAGAAGAAGCAGGGGCCCGAGAGCGGGCGGTCGGGGCGCTCCGGCGCCTGGGTCTCGCCGACGTGGCCCACATGGAGGCGGGCAGCCTGCCCCTCGGCCAACAGAAGCGACTGGAGATCGCCCGGGCACTCGTTGGGGAGCCGCGCCTGCTCCTGCTGGACGAGCCCGCGGGCGGGCTCAACCCCACCGAGACACGCCAGCTCATGGAGTTGATCTGCCGCCTTCGCGACGAGGACGGGCTCACCATGTTGGTGGTCGAGCACGACATGAACCTGGTCATGGGGATCTCGGACCGCGTGGCGGTGCTCAACTATGGGCGGAAGATCGCCGAGGGCAAGCCGCGCGAGATCGCCGTCGACGCAGCGGTGGTCGAGGCCTACCTCGGGAGCGAGGATGACGGCGACGCTTGAGATCGAGGACCTCTCGGTCGCCTACGGAAAGCGCCGGGCGCTCGAGCGCGTCTCGCTTCGCGTACAGGCGGGCGCCATCGTGACCCTGCTGGGCGCCAACGGGAGCGGCAAGAGTACGATGCTGCGGACGATCTCGGGGCTCGTTCGGCCGCACGAAGGCCGCATCCTCTACGAGGGCCGTGACATCACCCGCTGGGCCCCGGACGCGATCGTGGCGGCGGGAGTCAGCCACGTCGCCGAGGGCCGTGATATCTTTCCCGAGTTCACGGTGCTGGAGAACCTGTTGGCGGGGGCTCACACCGCTCCCCGGCACGCTGTCGCCGAGCGGCTTGAGCGCGCCACGGCGCTGTTCCCGGTGCTGGCGGAGCGTCGGCGGCAGCGGGGGGGAACGCTCTCGGGTGGAGAGCAGCAGATGCTGGCCATCGCGCGGGCGCTGATGGCTGAGCCGCGGCTCCTGCTGTTGGACGAGCCATCGTTGGGGCTGGCGCCGCTGCTCTGCCGCGAGATCTTCCGCACCGTTCGCCGCATCAACGCCGCCGGAGTGACGGTGCTCCTAGTGGAACAGAACGCTGGGCGGGCCCTCCGCCTCGCCCAGTCGGCCTACGTGCTCGAGACCGGCAGGGTGGCTCTGGCGGGACCGAGCGTGGCCCTCGCGGCCGATCCCCGCATCCGTGCGGCCTACCTGGGGTTTGGCGGCGCCGGCACCTCCACCCGGCCTGCGCGCTGAGCACGCTCCTGATGCGGTCCTTGCCTCACAGTCCTCACCGAATGGAGCCTTGGCCATGACCTTCGTGAAGCGAATTGAGCGCATCGCCCTGGCCGTCGAGAAGCTGGAACCGGCGCGCGAGTATTTTCAGAAATGCTTCAGCGCAACCTTTCTGCCGGAGGAAGTCATCGAGGACATGGGGATCCGCTACCAGCCGTTTCAGATCGGCGAAAGTCGAATGGAATTGCTGGAAGCCACACGTGATGATTCGCCCGTTGCGAAATTTCTGGAATCGCACGGCGGCCCGGGTGTCCATCACATCACGTACGAAGTGGATGACCTCGACGCGGCGATCCGGGATTTTGAGGCTCGCGGCGGGCACATCGCCTATCGTCACACCTACCAACCCGGCGTCACCTTCGAGGGCTATACCTGGCGCGAGGCGTTCGTGCATCCCAAGGACGCCTTCGGAGTCCTGATTCATCTTGCGGAAAAGAAGAAGGTGTGACGGGCGGCCGTGTTTTCACACCTCACCGTCCTCTCGCTCGAGCAGGCGACGACCCTCCCATACATGACTCTGCGCCTTGCCCAAGAGGGCATGAGGGTGATCCGCGTCGAAAACCCGCCCCGCGGCGACCCGAACCGCTGGATCGGGGCGCCGGTGCTCGCCGAGCAAGGCATGAACGCCTATTTCCTTCCCAATAATCTCGGCAAGGAGTCGATCACTCTCAACCTGGCATCCGACGAAGGCAGGGCGATCCTCCACGGGCTCATCAGGAGGTTGCCCGTCGATGTCTTT
The DNA here is from genome assembly GCA_046727155.1 of Candidatus Methylomirabilota bacterium. Taxonomy (GTDB): domain Bacteria; phylum Methylomirabilota; class Methylomirabilia; order Rokubacteriales; family CSP1-6; genus DASSSH01. The sequence continues at coordinate 22,107 of JBKPCB010000143.1, forward strand.
GCGACAAATCAGCGCCCCAAGGATTACGCCAAGCTCGGCATTGAATACTCCACCCTGCGCGCGCTCAACCCCGCCTTGATCTGGGTGGGCATCACGGGATTCGGCCCCGACAGCAATGAAGCCGCCTACGACCCCGTGATCCAGGCCCGTGCGGGGTGGATGGATTTGACGGGAGAGCCGAACGGCACGCCCCTCGTATTCGGCCTGCCGATGGTCGATCTGGGCGCCGGGGAGCAGGGGTACGGCCAGGTGATGCGCGCGTTGTATCTGCGTGAGCGGACCAGCCAGGGATCACGCGTGGACATCTCGATGTGGCAGAGCGCCGTGTCATGGATGGTCAGCCCGGTGATGTTGACGAAGACGTTCGACGAGAAGATCACGCGGCGTGGGAACACCCATCAATTCTTCGCTCCCGTCTCCGTCTATCCCACGCGCGATGGCTTCATCTACCTCGCGGTGGGCAACGACCGGCAGTGGGAGAGTCTGGTGAGCATGCGTGAATTCGCCTCCCTCGCGCGCGAGGAATATCGGCAGAACGCGGGTCGGTTAGCAGAGCTTCGCGAGGTAAATGCCACCCTCGCCGAGGTGCTGCGCACCCGAACCTCGCGGGAGTGGATCGAGCTCTTTCGCCCATTGGGGGTTCCGGTCTCGCGGGTGAACACGCTGCGCGAGGTCGTGGAAGAGCGGTCGGTGAGCGAGCAGATGATCACCGCGCGAGATCCGCGAACGGGGATGGTGATTCATCTCCCAGCGCCCGCGGTGCTGACGGAGTTCCTGCGCGCGAGCCGGTTGACGATGAGCTTCCCGCCTCGGCTAGGCGAGCACAACGAGACGGTCCTCGGCGCGCCGGGCTGCCGAGCGTCGCGATAACCTTTACTGCGCGGAGCCTCGAAGGGCCGGCATGACTTCGTGGGCGAAGCGTTCGATCTGCTCTAGTCGTTGTGGCCAGCGGGGCACCATGAATTGAAGCGCGATGTGCGCCACCCCGATCCTCCGATACGCCGTCAGCGCCTTGACGAGCTGCTCGGGGTTGCCCATCAAGCGGTCCTCCTGCTGAGGGACCGGCTCCCGCGTGAGCTCGATGGGGAGACAGCAGGTCAGGCTGATCTGATCGGGGTCTCTTCCTTCCTTGGCCGCCCAGCTCCGCACGTTGTCGAACCGGCTGGCCAGCTCGCGCGGCGTGATCCGCACAAAGTAAGGAAACCACGCGTCCCCATGAACGGCAGCCCGCCGCTGGGCTCGCACCCCTTCGCCCCCCACCCAGATCGGGATCCGGGGCCTCTGGAAGGGCTTTGGCGAAAAGCCGATCTCTTGAAAGCGGTAGTACTGACCGTCGAAGCGGGGCTTCTCTTCGGTCCAGACTCGGTTCACGACGTCGAGCTGTTCATCGGCGACGGCGCCCCGGTCCGAGAACGGAGCCCCGAGAGCACTGAACTCCTCGTGCATCCAGCCGACACCCACCCCCAGGATCAGGCGCCCGAGTGAGAGGTGATCGATCGTGGCGGCGATCTTGGCCCAGTAAAGAGGATGGCGATACGGCAAGACGAGCACGCTCATCCCGAGCAAGATCCTTCGGGTACAGCCGGCGAGGAAGGCGAGGCAGGTCAGGGCCTCCAGGAAGGGAACGTCAGGGGGCACGAAGAAGCGCTGGTCCGCACTGTACGGGTAGGGGGTCTTGATCTCCCACGGCGTGACGATCCGATCGGCCGCCCACACCGAGTCAAAGCCCAGGGCTTCGGCCCGATTCGCCGCCTCCATGAGGACGCCGCTCGCGGCTCTGCCCGAGATCGGGAGAAAGACGCCAAGCTTCATAGTCGTCACTGCTCCTGAGATCCCGCTCTCCGCCCGCGCTCGATATACTTGCCGCCGCGAGTCCAGGGGCTCACGCCGGGCCGCCTTCGCCGAACTTCGTCAAGTCGAGGCAGCGCCAGCGGCTCGGCGCAAACTCACTTCTTGCCCTTGCCCTCATCAATGGAGAACACAATGTCCATGGATTCGCTCTCTCCCGAGCAAACGAGAAGAAGCGCACTACCCAGCTGCCGTGCGACGCTGGAAGGCATCCAGAAGCGGCCTTCTCGCAGATTGCCTGGATTCAAGTTCTGGATGCTCAGCCTCACGTCGCGCCCAGTGTGAGTTACTCGACATTCGTACCTGCTGACCTCTGTAT
>JBKPCB010000144.1:0-5702 GCA_046727155.1 Candidatus Methylomirabilota bacterium
ATGGGGAGGGGCATCTCTCTCGTCCCCGCCTCGTGCCCGACGCTCGGAATACGGGGAATCGCGTTTCGCAGGCTGAAGCCCTCCGGCCCTCTCCGGGAAACCGTCGTGGCGTGGCGCCGGGCAGAAAGCTGGCCCGTCGCCCACGCCTTCATCGACGTGGTGCGGGAGTGGCGGCGAAAGACGCTGCGGATTCGCGGGGCTACCTGGAGGGCCCGGCGTCGAAGTCCTTCACGAAGCGCTGCTGGACCGGGCTCTCGACGGCCACGCTTGCGTAGACCGAGCGGACGAGGGTGAGCGGATCGCCCTCCACCTCCAGCAGCTTGAAGAGGCAGCACAGCAGGGTGCCGGTGCGACCGATGCCGCCCAAGCAGTGGACATAGAGTCTCTCGCCGCGGCGCAGTCGGGCAAGCAGGTCATTCAGGAACCGGGCGAACCCCGCGGAATCGCCTGGAGCCGCGAAATCCTGAATCGGAAACCGCAGCAGCTCGAAGCCCCCCTGCTGGTAGGCCTGCAGAAGATCCGCGGGGAGCTCGTAGGTCTCGAGGAGGCAGGCAACCGTCGTGATCCCGAGCGCGCGGAGCGCCGCGACTGACTCGGCGAATGGCTGGGCGGGGCGCGGCCCGGCATAGAGCCGTCCGGTTGGGGGCAGGCTCGGATGGATGACTTCCCTCATGCCGGGTGCCCTCCCGGGAACTCAGTGACCGAAGCCCTGGGCCTCCAGGTAGCGCTCGGCCTCGAGGGCCGCCATGCACCCCGTGCCCGCCGCGGTCACGGCCTGACGATAGGTGAAGTCCTGGACGTCGCCCGCGGCGAAGACGCCGGGCACCGAGGTCTGCGTCGTTCCCGGAACGACCTTGATGTACTCGTTGGGTAGCAGCTCGACCTGCCCTTTGAAGATGCCCGTATTCGGCACGTGGCCGATGGCGACGAAGAGCCCGTCCACCGGCGTCTCCCACTGGGCTCCGGTCTTGAGGTTCTTGAGCCGCACCCCGGTGACCTTCCCCGCCGCGGGATCCTTCACGTCATCCACCACGCTGTCCCAGATGAAGGAGATCTTCGGGTTCTTGAAGGCGCGCTCCTGCATGATCTTGGACGCCCGGAGCGCATCCCGGCGGTGCACCACCTCGACCTTGCGGCCGAGGCGCGAGAGGTAGAGGGCCTCCTCCATGGCGGAGTCGCCCCCGCCCACCACCATGATGTTCTGATCCTTGAAGAAGAAGCCGTCGCAGGTCGCGCAGGTGGACACGCCGCGTCCCATGAGCTTGGACTCGCTCTCGAGGCCGATGAGCTTGGCCGAGGCGCCCGTGGCGATGACCACCGTATGCCCCTCGAGCGTGACATCGCCGCTGGACACGACGAAGGGCCGCCGGCTGAAGTCCACCCGGGTGACGTCCTCGGTGATCATCTCGGTGCCGAAGCGCGCGGCCTGCTTTTGGAAGGTTTCCATGAGCGGCGGGCCGTCGATGCCCTCGACGAACCCCGGGTAGTTCTCCACCAGGGTGGTTAGCATGAGCTGGCCGCCGGACTGAACCCCGGTGAACATGACCGGGGACAGGTTGGCCCGCGCCGCATAGATGGCCGCCGTATAGCCGGCCGGGCCTGAGCCGATGATGATCACTTTTCGCGTCGTGGCCACGTGAGCCTCCTCGATTTGCCCTCGCCCCTTTTGATGCTCGGGGGATTCAGCCGGTTGCCGCCGCTCAGCCCCCCAGGATCGCTTCCAGCTCCTTCAGGTCGCGGATCTCGAAGTCGGGCGCCGTCACCCCCTCCGGCAGCGCGGCCGCATCCCGATTGATCCAGGCCGTGGCCATCCCCACCGCCTGGGCGCCGGCGACGTCGATATCGGCGCGGTCGCCCACGAAGAGGGCCTCCTCGGCACCTACTCCCAGCCGCCTCAGCGCCGTCTCGAAGATCACCGCCTTGGGCTTGCGCCAACCGATCTCGTCGGACACGATCACGGTCTCGAAGAGTCCGCTGAGCCCCTCGCGGTCGAGGATCAGCCGCGCCGTGGGCGTGTAGTCGAAATTGGAGACCACCCCGAGCCGCCGGCCGTTGCGGAGTGCCGCCAGGACCGCCGCGTGATGGGGAGGGCAGACCACCGCCTTGGACAGTTCCCTCATGTGAGTGGCCAAGAGCATCTCGAGGGCTTCGGGCGGAAGCATGGAGGATTCGAGCCCGAGCCGCTTGAAGACCATGCCAAAGCGCTCGGGCGCCGTGACCTCACGATGAGTCGCATCGCGGATCCGCTCCGCCTCTTTCCAGCTCCCGATGAGCGCGTCGAAGAAGGCGGCTAGCTCGACGCCGGGGGCGAATGGCTGGAGGACCCGGTGCAGATGGCCGGCGGTGGATCGGACGGCCCTGCCGTTGATCTGCACCTCGGGCATGCGCTCCCGCTCGAAGAGCACCAAAGTGTCGAACAGGTCGAAAAGGACGACGCGGTGGCTCACGGCAGCGGCTTCCGCTGGGCATAGCCTTCGTCGAGGCCGTGCCAGAAACGCACCCCGGGCTCGCCGTACTTCCAGCAGAGATTCACGGTCTCATCCTCCATGACCTCGGGCACGAGCCCCGGGAAATCCACCAGGCCCTGCTCGAGATCTTTCACCGTTCCGCCCAGGGCATCGATCTCCTGAAGCACCGCGCGCACCTCGATGGCGAGACCGTCCAGCCGCTCGGCGCGCGCTTTCCAATCGCGCTGGTCCACCAGCCCGCCTCCCGAGACGCGCACCCGCTCCTGTTCTTCCTGGAGCTGGCGCTGCAGCGCTGTCGCCTGGCGGTGGCGGTCCATGGCCGTCTCCATCAACTCGCTGAGCCTGGGGATGAGTCCGTCCACCTCGTCGGGGGTAAAGTGGCGCTCGCTCATGGCTGCTCGACGAAGATCGCGTGCACTTCTTTGGGGCCGTGGACGCCGCGCGTGAGCGTCAATTCGATATCGGCCGTCCGGGAGGGCCCCGTGATGAAGTTGATCATGGCGCCGCTCATGCTCGACGCTGGATCTACGTGCAACGCTTCGAGGATGATCCCCAACTGCTCCAGCGACTCGAGCAGCCGCGTCCGGTCGAAGACGGCCACGTGGGTGTCCGGCAGCAGCGAGGTGGAGCGGGGCCGCCCCGAGCCCGAGAGCAGAATGAGGGTCCCCGTCTCGGCCAGGGCGAAATCGCAGCCGGTTACGCCGATGCCGGCGCGCGCGGCCTCCGCGCGATGGCGCACGCGCGCCTCGTCGCTCTCCTGCCCCGCCTCGGCCACGGTCACCGTGAGCCCCTCGGCGCCGAGGCTGGGCCGCAGGTCGAGCCCGAGCGGAGCCCGATCCCAGCACACGATCTCACTCACACCCTTTTCCTTGGCGATGTCGTGGACCACGTTGGGAATCTCCGCCAGGCTTCCGACACGGTGAAATACTCCAGCCACCCGCTCGAACTCCTCGCGGAAGCGCTTGAGCGCCTGAGGCCAGCGCTCGGCGATCTGGCGCCTCACGATCTCGGCGGCCTCGGCGGGATTGGCCGGGCGTGGCGTCACCGTGGCGGGAAACAGCCCCGGCGTCTTGGCCACTTCCCGCCTGATCCGGTCGAGGAATTCGGTCCGCGCCGCCATCTAGCCGAGCTCCTTCCAGCGCTCCGTGAACGTCTTCGCCGCGATCGGCGGCAGATCCCGCGTCCTGGTCCACTTGGCGAAGAACAGCGGCAGCCGGCGCACCCGCCCATTGCTGACGAACGGTATCTGGAGGGCGCGACCAAGGAACGCCGACACGTGAAAGAGCGCGGGTGAGAGCAGGATGAGTTTGAACATACCGAAGATCATCCGCTCGGGCCAGGGCGCGACGCGCTCCCGGTCCAGATGCTCACGCAGCTCGATCAGCATCCGCGGAATGTCGATGCGCACCGGGCAGACGTCCTTGCAGGCGCCGCAGAGCGAGGAGGCATGGGCCAGGTCCTTCACCGACTCGGTGCCCTTGAGCATGGCCGTCAGGAGGATGCCGATGGGGCCCGGATACGTGTAGCCGTAGGCGTGGCCGCCGATCTGGCGGTACACCGGGCAGACATTGAGGCAGGCGCCGCAGCGCAAGCAGTACAGCGCCTCGCGCAGCGTGCCCGCGATTTGCCGCGACCGGCCGTTGTCCATCAGGATCAGGTGGAACTCGTCGGGTCCCTCGAGCTCGCCTGTCTGGCGCGGCCCGCGAACCAGGGTCGTATACGAGGACAGCTTCTGCCCGGTGGCGCTCCGGGCCAGGATGGCCAGGAACACCATCAGGTCGGTCATGGACGGGATGACCTTCTCGATGCCCATCACCGCCACGTGAATGCGCGGCAGCGAGGTGACCATGCGCCCATTGCCCTCGTTGGTCACGAGCGCCACGGTGCCGGTCTCGGCCACCGCAAAGTTGGCGCCCGTGATCCCCATGTCCGCCTGGAGAAACTTCTCCCGCAGCGCCTTGCGCGCCACGGCCGTGAGCACCTCGGGATCGGCGGCGAAGTCTCCGTGAAGCTCCTTGGAGAAGAGCTCGGCTACCTGTCCCTTGGTCTTGTGAATGGCGGGCGCGATGATATGAGACGGCCTCTCGTGGGCGAGCTGGATGATGTACTCTCCCAGGTCCGTCTCCACGGGCGTCACGCCGGCATGCTCCAGCGCCTCGTTGAGGTCGATCTCCTCGGTGGCCATGGACTTGCTCTTGACGGCCATCCTCACGCCCTTGTCCCGGCACAAGCGAAGGACGATCTCCCGCGCCTCGGCTCCCGTCGTGGCCCAGTGGACGCGGCCGCCCAGCCGCTCGATGCTGTCGGCGAGCTGGCCCAGATAGAAGTCCAGCCGCTGGAGCGTCGCTTCCTTGATGGCGCGCGCCCGGTCGCGGAGCGCCTCGCCCTGCGGGAAGCCCTCGAAGGACTCCTTACGCAGCTCGATGAACTTCGTCGTCGCGATCGTGAGCGCCTGCTGCAGGAACGCGTCCTGGAGCGCCGCGCCTGCCCTCTCCGGAAATGGAACTTTGAGGCCGGCCTCGCTCACGGGGAGTCTCCGGCCAGCACTTGAGCCAGGTGCAGCGCCTTGACGCGCGAGCCCCGGCGCGTCAGCCCGCCGCCCATCTGCATGAGGCAGCCCGCGTCGCAGGCCACAAGGCAGTCGGCGCCCGTCCTCTCTGCGTTGGCCAGCTTCTTGTCGAGGATGGCGCTGGAGACGTCCGGAAGCCGGACCGAGAACGATCCGCCGAAGCCGCAGCACTCGTCGGCTCCCGGAAGCTCGACGAGCTCGACGCCCTCCACCGCCCCCAGCAGCTTCCGCGGCGCGGCGGATTCGCCCAACCCGCGCAGCAGGTGACAGGAATCGTGATACGTCACCTTGCCCTTGAAGGACGATCCGACGCGCTCGACGCCGAGCACCTCGACCAGGAACTGCGAGAGCTCGCGCGTCTTGGCGGCGAGCCGAATGGCGGACGCCATGAGCGCCGGATCATGCTTGAGCAGCCCGGGATATTCCGTCTTGACCATCCAGGCGCAGGAGCCCGACGGCACGACGACGTGCTCGGAGGCCTCGAAGAGCTTCACGGTGCGCGCGGCGACCTCGGCGGCATCGGCATGGTAGCCGGAGTTGAAGAGCGGCATGCCACAGCAGGTCTGGCCTTCGGGAAAGTCGACTTCGACGCCCAGCCCCCTCAGCAGTTTGACCATGGCCACGCCCACCTCGGGGAAGAACATGTCCCCCAGGCAGGTGATCAT
>JBKPCB010000145.1:0-19985 GCA_046727155.1 Candidatus Methylomirabilota bacterium
CCCTCCCGTCCGCATCACCCATCCCTGGCCCGACCAGCGATTCCACGCTCGCACCCAAGTCAGGAGCCCAGTGCGCTAGCAGCGCACGCTGGGATCTGCGCGGGGGGCCGCCCGCAAGGGCGGTCCCTACCGCGATAGTGCCGCGTGTGGGTCGCGAGGACGTGGTGGTGGTGGCGGCCGAGGATCAGGAGCCGGTCGGGGCACTCGCGACGGACGCTGCCGACCCAGCGCTGGGTGTGCGCTCGCGCCTTCGGCGCTCGTACCGGCGCTTTGATCACGCGGATGCGCTCGGAGCGGAAGACCTCGTCGAACCCGCGAGTGAACTTGCTGTCACGATCACGAAGGAGGAACCGAGGGCGGACATGCTCGTCGCTGAGTTGCATCAGCAGGTTGCGCTCCTGTTGGGTCACCCACGGCCCGTCCGGGTTGGTCGTGATCCCCGCGAGCGAAACGCGCCGGGTCGCGAGCCCGATGAAGAACGGGACGTAGAACCGCTTCAAGAACACGGTGTCGACGGTGAGGAAGTCGCACTCGAGGATGCTCGCCGCCTGCTGGTGCAGGAACTCCGACCAGCTCACCTCGAGGCGCCTCGGTGCCGGCTCGATCCGCGCCTCCTTCACGATCGTCCAGACGGTGCTCCCAGCGAGCTTGATCCCGAGCCCGACCAACTCACCCTGGATCCGCCGGTACCCCCAGCTCAGGTTCTCACAGGCGAGCCGCAGCACGAACGCGCGCAGCTCGGCCTGCGTCGGCGGCTGACCGGGACGCCGGTACGGATACGTTCAACGGCGCGCAACCATCTCCCGATGCCAGCGCAACACGGTCGCAGGCGTCACGAACAACGACCGCCTCCACGCCTTCCGTGGCAGCACTCGGCTGAACGCCGCCAGCAACGCCCGGTCAGCCGGCGTCAGCGCAGGTCGAGCGACGTGCCGCTCAAGCACGCGCAGCTGATGCCGCAAGAGCAGGATTTCGATCTCCTTCTCCCGCTCCGAGCGGAAGCGCAGCACGACAAGCTGCAGGAGTCGCCGCACCGACCAGTACACGAATGAGAGGACCACGCCCCGAGAACGACCCGCCACCGCGCTGACCCTACCCATCAGCCGTCCGCGGCGCGAAACCCTGATTTCTAGTTTCCGGCACCCACAAGTTTCCTGGTGACGCGAGCGCACGCTACTGCGCTGGCATCAGGGGATGCTGCGGCAGAAATGGCGACAGCCGCGTGGCTGGGTCCGTCGGCCGCCGTTGCCGACGGAGGTACGGGAGTTGGCGCTGCGGCCTCACGGGACCGCGGCGAGCTTGTCCAAGCTCGGCCTCAGCGTCTCGCCGACGAGCATCCGCCGCCTGCTCGCTGCTTGCGGCCTGGGCCGGCGCCGCGTCGCTCCGGCCCGCGGCCCCTGTCCTTATGTGTATAGCGGCGGCTGCAAGGCAAGATGTATATCGGCGGCGGCGGTTGCAAGGCGAGATGTATATCGGCGGCGGTTGCAAGGCGATCCCTCCGCGAGGGGATCGAGCTGGCGAGCGACAGCGGATCCGTATGCGGCCACGACACGCACCGATTGTCAACGATCTGCAGCGAAACTAGTTTTGGGCACCCCACAGGTCATCTGGGATCCGTCGCGACCAACCAGCCTCACGCTCGACGCGATCGACGATGGGCTCGACTGGTCTCCGTACGAGGGATTCGAGGTGCCGGGCAGAGTGCGCGACGTGTTGGCACGCGGCTCCCATTTCGTGGCGGACGGGCAGCTCACGGATATCGGGCACAGCGGGTGTATCTCCCGATCGAGCGCGTTCTCACGCATGTCGGGCGGCAAGCGCTGAGCCCGCGACACGGCGCGGCCCCCGCCGGCCGTCAGTAGGCCATCCAGCGTCCGTCCACGAGCACGTTGGTGCCGCTCATGTACGCGCATTCGTCGAAGGCAAGGAAGACGGCAAGTGAGCCACGTCGTCGGGACGACCCAGCCGCGAGAAAGGCGTCCGGGCCCGCGAGTACTCCAGAACCTCGGAAGAATCGGGTTCGTCGAGCGGCGTCGTGAGGATCTTGCCGGGCGCGATCGCGTTGACGATGACGCCGCGCGGCCCGAAGTCGACCGCCAGCTGTCGCGTGAGATTGACGACGCCGCCCTTGGCCGCGCAGTAGGTGACATGCCCCGGTGCGCCGACCATCCCGTGTTGGGACGACAGGTTGATGATCCGGCCCCGGTTCTCAGCGACCGGCTCCTGCGTCAGCATCTGCTGCACGGCGCGCTTGCAGCAGAGGACGACGCCTCGCAAGCCCACGGCCATGATGGCGTCCCAGTCCTCCTCCTCGGTCTCGAGCAGCCCTTTCGAATGAGAGCCAGCGACGATCGCATTGTTGACCATCGTGTCCAGCCGGCCGCTCCGCTCGACGGCCGCGCCGACGAGGAGGTCGATGTCATCGGCACGCGAGGCGTCCACCTCGACGAACGCTCCACTGCCGCCACGGTCGACCGTGAGGCCGAGTGTCGGAGGCTCGCCCTCGCGAGGTTCACGGCGGATGTCACCGACGACCACGTCGGCGCCTTCGTCGGCGAAACGCAGAGCGATCGCGCGGCCCAGTCCCGAGGATCCGCCGGTGACGACGATCGACTTGCCCCGAAGCCGCTCACCTGAGGAGCCCGCGCGCCAGCCCACCGTCGAAGAGAGGCCTAATCCCGTTGATATAAGCCGCGCGCGTGGAGCAGACGAAGGCTACGGCGGCGCCGATCTCCGAAGGGTGGCCGAAGCGCCGGGCCGGAATCGCCTCCTCGTCGGTCTGCCGGGCACCCGACGGGTCGTCGCCGAGCCCGTACAGGCGTTGCATGCGCTGGGTGTCGATGTAGCCGGGCCCGATCGAGTTGACAGTGATTCCGTTCGAAGCCTCGTCCCGCGAGATCGTCTTCGCCCAGCCGATCACGCCGGGGCGGTAAACGTTAGAGAGTACGAGGCCGTCGTTCGGCTCCTTGACGGCCGAGGAGGTGATCTCGACGATCCTGCCGCGACCGCTTTCTGGTAGCGCCGGAAGGGCGAGCCGGGTCAGCCGCAGCGCTGACATCAGCGTGAGCTCCCAGGCCACTCGCCATGCGTTGTCGTCGAAGTCGTCGAAACCGCACGCCGGCGGACCGCCCGCGTTGTTCACCACGATGTCCAGCCGGCCGAACCGCTCGAGGGTGCGGTCGACGACATCCCGCAACGCCCGTGGTCCGTCGCGTCGCCGGCCACGGCCAGTCCGCTCGCTCCCGAGTCAAGCCGCTCGATCTCTGCAACCGCCGCGTCGAGAAGCTCCTGCCGCCGTGCGAAGACGGTGACGTTGCACCCCTCCTCGGCGAGCGTCCGCGCGCACGCGCGGCCCATCCCAGAGGAGGCCCCACCAACGATCGCGACGCACCCTTGCAGGCCGAGATCCATGCTGCGCTAGCTCCCTCCCGACGACGCCGAGCGGCGGCGTACGCCATCGTCTCGGGATTCTGCTGCTCCGGCGATCCGGTCAGGATCTTGCCCGGAGCCACGGCGTTCACGAGGATGCCGCTCCGCGCATAGTCGACGGCGAGCTGGCGCCAGATTGACGAGTCCGCCCTTGCTCGCGGCATAGGCGACGTGTCCGGGAGGGGCCGATCATCCCGTCCTGCAACGAGATGATGATCACCCGGCCCCGCGCCTCGCCGATCGGCTCCTGGTCGACCATCTCCGCGATCGCGCGCTTGCAGCAGAGGACGACGCCGCGCAGGTTGACCGCCATGATCGCGTCCCAGTCCTCCTCGGTCGTCTCGAGCAGCGGCTTCGAATAACGGCCGGCGATCCCGGCGTTGCACACCATCACGTCGAGCCGGCCGAAGCGCTCGACCGCGGTACTGACAAGTCGATCGACGTCCTCCCAGCGCGACACGTCTGCGTCGAGGTGCAAGCCTCGCTCGGCTAGCAGCGTCCCGGTTGGCTCGCCGCCCTCGCGGGGTTCGCGGGCAACGTCGCCGACGACGACCCGTGCTCCCTCGTCGGCGAAGCGGAGCGCGATCGCGCGGCCGATCCCGAGCTCCCGCCGGTGACGACCGCAACCCGTTTGACAAGGCGCATCGATCGAGGACTCATCACTCGTGCGGCAGTGTGAATCCTTTTGAGCTCTTCTGCGGATGAAGTTGGAAGCAGGCGGCCGCGGCGGGCCGTTATCGCGGTGCCCGGCCAGCGTGTCGCGGGGATAAGGCAGCGACGAACGTGTACGGGGGATAGATCTCAGGCTGCCCCCTCGATCCCGATCCCCTGCAGGATCGGCATAACGTTCACTTGTGCGCCGGAGAGCGCCCTCGGACTCCCAGACCTCACGCACTGGACGACCGTTTCAGCGTCTCCCGGCTGAGTAGGGTGCTCGGGATGTGGTAGACCGCAGCCGACGCAGACCAGTGTCGGCGGTTAGTGGCAATGGGGAGCACAGAGAGATGCCGTGCCTAGAACTGCGAGACGGTGTGCCGCTCTATTACGAAGTGCACGGGGAAGGGAGGGTGATCGTCCTCGTGCCTGGATGGACGCTTACGACGCGTTTTTGGCAGCGGCAGATCGAGGATCTGTCCCGCGAGTACCGCGTGGTGACACTCGATCTTCGGGGGGCCGGTAACTCGGGGAAAACGCCTGACGGACATTCGCTTTCAGGTTATGCGGACGACCTCGAGGAGCTGTTGCGTCATCTTGGGGTCGAGCGCGCGATTCTCGTTGGCTATGCCATGGGTGTTTCGGTGGCGGTCCACTACCTGGTGGCGTACGGTTGCTCACGTCTTGCCGGCTTGGTTTGGGTCGACCACAGTCCGCGGTTCTATGTGACCAAGGACTGGCCCTACGCTTTGTTCGGCGACCTGACGCCGCAGCGGTTCGACGAGACGATTCGCGAGCTGTGGCACGGCCGCGGGGCAGCTGCCCGCGACCTGCTCGGAGTCATGTTCCAGAGGCCCGAGGACTGGATGTATCCCGAGGTAATGAAGACGCCTACCGAAGTAGCTGCGGCGATGCTCGCCGCCGTGGCAGCGACCGACCTGCGGCCCCTGTTGTCGGCAATTGACGTACCCACCCTGTTCGTCAACGGGCGCCAAAGCGTCGTTCCGTGGCAGGTAGGTGAATGGCTTGCAGACACAGTCCCTAGATCGCGTCGGGTCGTGCTCGAGGCCGGCCATGGGCCGTTCTGGGACGACGCGGCCGGCTTTAACGAGGCCCTCCGCTCGTTCGCCGCCTCGATCGAAGACACAAAAGCAGCCCAGGCGCCCCCAGCGGGACGAGCGCACGGCCGAGGTAGCGCGGAGCCTTGACAGTGGGCGCTGCCCGTCCGTAGGCTCGCATCACATCAGTGACTTCAGTTCATATATGTGAACTTCGGAGGGGGAGATGGTTCGCATCACGTCGCTCCACGGGTTCCCGAACGATCCCGACGAGTTCGACCGCTACTACCGCCTAGTTCATACCCCGATTGTCCAACGCATCCCCGGGGTCCGGAACATCCGCTTCGGCCATGTTGTTCGAACCGTCGACGGCGAGGCCCCTCCGTACTATCTCGTGTCGGACGTCTACTTCGACGACATGGCCGCACTCGAGAACGCGCTCGGCTCGGCGGAGATGCAGGAGGCGATAGCCGACGTCCCCAACTTCGCTACCGGCGGCGTGACGATCATGTTCTGCGAGTACGAGGACTTCGGGCCGGCGCGGTGAGTCAGGGCGTCGATATCGGTCAGCTGCGAGCTCTGCCGGTCAAGTCCGCGGACCGTACGCTCGACATCTTCGAGCTGCTGGCCGCAGAGCCGGCAGGCCTCACGGTCTCGGAGATCGGTCAGAAGCTCGGTCTTGCTCGCAGCAGTACGCACGGCCTTGTGCGGACCCTGCACGCACGCGGTTATCTGATGGAGGACGGCGGACGGCGCTTCCATCTCGGTGCCCGTCTGATCGAGCTCGGGCTCAACGTCGTCGACAGGTTGGAGCTCCGCGCGGCCGCACGCGGCCCGCTCGAGCGGTTGGTTGCGAGCACGCACGACACCGCCCTGCTCGTCGTCCCGGACCGCGGCGACCTCCTGTACGTCGACAAAGTCCTCAGCGACGCTCGCGACGTCCGCACGGACCCGCGTGTCAGCTCACGACGACCTCTGCAATGCTCGAGTCTCGGAAAGGCGCTTCTTGCGGCGCTGGACGATCGCGCGGTCGAGGAGATCATCGAGAGCAACGGTCTCGACCGCGCGACCGAGTACTCGATTACAGACCGAGCGGTGTTGATGCGGGACCTCGCGCGTACGAGGACGCGGGGGTACTCGGTCGACGAGCAGGAGGCGCTGCTCGGCGTCTGGTGCGTCGGTGCGCCGGTGCGCGACCACACCGGGCGATCAATCGCGGCGATCAGCCTCTCGACGATCAAGGAGTTCTTCGACGCCGACCGGACCGGTCCTCAGGTGGCCGCCGCGGCAGTGGAGATCTCCCGCGCGATGGGCTGGAAAGGCGAGCTCTCGAGCCTCTACGAGCCGGTTTCGGGCTCGGAGGTACCGCTTCTGGACGAACGTGCTTCAGGGCCTGACGAGCACGCATGAACGACGACGGACTGCTCGAAGGACCGCCCGCCAGACAGGTCACGCCGCTCCCGCGCTGGTACCCGCGGCTCGGCCTTTACGGCCTGCCTGCGCTCGCGGCTCTCGTGGCGGTGCTGCTGGCGATCCTCGAGCCGAGCTTCTACCGGACGGCCAACCTCCACGTGCTCATGCAGCAGTTCGCCGTGCTGGGCCTCGTCACGCTCGGCCAACTCCTCGTGCTCCTCGTCGGCGGGATCGATCTCTCGGTCGGGGCGGTGATGAACGCCAGCCTGATCGTCATCGCGGTGATGAACCGACACAACGACCATCTTGTCGTGTCGCTTGTCAGCTGCATCGCTCTCGGTGCGGCCGTCGGCCTCGGCAACGGTCTGCTCGTGTCGCTTCGCGACGTACCGCCGTTCGCCGCGACCCTGGGCATGACAGCCTGCGTCGAGGGCACGATCCTCGTGTACACGAAGGGAGTCCCGGCGGGGAACATTCCCTCCTCGCTCCGGCCCGTGGCGCTCAAGGGGATCGGAATCGTTCCCTACTCGCTGATTATCTGCCTTGGCATCGCCGCCGCGCTGGTCCTCGTCCTGCGCAAGGGCACATTCGGACGAAAGATCTACACGGTCGGGCGCTCTCCCGAGGTCGCACGCCGCGTCGCTATTTCGACGACGGGTATTCGCCTCGGTGCGTACGTCATGTGCGGAGTTCTGGCCGCGCTCGCGGGAATCATCCTTAGCGCATATGTCGGCTATGTCGATCCAAAAATAGGAGGTGATTATAACCTGCAGTCGATTGCAGCAGCAGTTCTTGGCGGTGTCGCCTTCACCGGTGGCGAAGGCGGAGCAATCGGCGCGCTCGCGGGCGCACTGTTCCTTCTGGTGCTGCTGAACGTCGTGACACTCTCGTCACTGAACCCGTTCACGCGCCTAGTCGTCCAGGGAATTGTGATTCTCGTCGCCGTGTCAGCTTATCAGATCCTCAAGAAACGTTCGGCCGTTTGAAAGGAGTGACAGCGATGGTGAGCAAGTTTCGCCCAACCGTGCGACGGCTGCGCCTGTTCGCGCTGGTCGGCGCCGTTGTCGGAGCAACGATCTCGATGCTGGTCGTTGTCGGTACGTCGTCGGGCGCTGGCACAGCGACGCCCACCGTGGCGTTCGTCTCACAGGGAACGTCGAACAGCTGGGCCGCGCAGCTCGACGCGGTGGCGCGCAAGACCGCCAAGGCACTCGGCGTCAACCTTCTCTACTACAACGGGCAGGGGGACGCGACGAAGCAGCTTCCCGAGCTGCAGCGGGCGATCGCCCGCCGCCCGGATGCGCTGGTGGTCGTGCCGCTCGGCCAGGCTGCCGACACCGGTCCCGTGGAGCGCGCGGTGAGCATGGGGATCCCGGTCATCCTCTGCGACAGCAAGACCAACTCGGACAAGTACACGTCACTCGTCAATCCCAATCCCGCGACCGCGACCGTGCCGCTCGCGGAATGGCTCGTGAAGAAGATGCACTACCAGGGAGACCTTCTCTACATCGGCGGGCTCCCCGGCAACGGCACCACGATCCTGTACGACCAGGGCTTCAAGAAGGTCATGAAGAAGTACCCGAAGATCCACGTCGTCAACGGAGGGGATGCGAACTACTCGATCAGCACAGCGAAGCAGCTCACTGCGACCGCGATCGCGTCCGGCAAGAAGTTCGCCGGGACGTGGGGCGTTGGCGGCGAGGCGGTGACCGGGATCTTGCAGGCGTACGTCGACGCGAACGTGCGCCCGATCCCGCCCAACGCTGGCGCGGCGGCGACGAATGGCTCGCTCCGCCTCGCGATCCAGAACAACGTCCAGGCCGCGATGCTGCAGTTCCCACCTGCTGACTCGAAGGTGTGCATCGAGACGGCCGTGAAGGCGCTCAAGGGGCAGAAGGTTCCCAAGAACATCAATATCTCCTCGCTGCCGCAGTACGGGAACCTGTACCCGCCGCTCAAGCGGTACTACAAGCCGCAGTACAGCGACGACCTCTACGTCGGCACCGACGCGGTGCTGACCCGGGCTGAGCTCGCTGCGATCCATCTCGTCAGGTAACGACCAGACAGTGACAGAGGACCTCGAGAGAACGCTTATCAGCGCGCGCGGCATCCACAAGCGCTATGGCGGGATTGTCGCGCTCGACGATGTATCGCTCGAGGTCCTCCCCGGGGAGATCCACGCGCTCGTGGGCGAGAACGGCGCGGGCAAGTCGACTCTCGTCAAGATCCTGACCGGCGCGGAGGCGGCCGACTCCGGCGAGGTCGCGATCCTCGGCGAGCGGGTCGACTCTCTCACGCCAGAGAAGGCCCGCGAGCGCGGCGTCGGCGCGGTGTACCAGGAGCCCAGCCTGGTCCCGGAGCTCACCGTGCTCGAGAACATCTTCCTCGGCCGCGAGCTTCGCAATCGCGGCCGCATGCTCGAGCGGAAGGCGATGCGGCGCAAGGCGCGCGAGGCGCTCGACCAAGTCGGTGCACGCGTCCGGCTCGGCGGGGAGGTCGGCGCTCTGAGCGTGGCTGAAAGGCAGCTGATCGAGATTGCGCGGGCGCTCGTGCTCGAGGCGGAGGTGCTGATCTTCGACGAGCCGTCGGCGGTCCTCTCTGGCCCGGAGCTCGATCGCGTCTTCAAGGTGATCAAGGAGCTGCGGTCGAGCGGGCTCGGCATTCTCTACATCTCCCACCGCCTGGCGGAGATCTTCCGCCTCGCCGACCGGGCGACCGTGCTCAAGGACGGCCGCGCGGTCGCCAGCCGACCGGTCGCGGGGCTGACGACCGACGAGCTGATCCGCCTGATGGTCGGACGCGACATCGGAGCGCGACCGCCGAGAGCGGCGCCACGCGAAAGCGTCGTCCTCGAGGCGCGCGAGCTCGAGCTCCGTCCCGGCGCCGAGCCTGTCAGCCTCGAGCTTCGGGCCGGCGAGGTGCTCGGAGTTGCGGGACTCGTCGGCTCGGGCCGGTCGCGACTCGCCGACGCCCTCGGCGGGATCCGCCCAGCGCGCTCGGGGCTGATCCTGAGAAACGGGCGGCCCGTTCGACTGAAGCGGCCGCGCGACGCGGTCAGAGCTGGAATCGTCGTCATCCCGGAGGATCGAAAGCGGGAAGGTCTGATCCTCGCACAGTCCGTGCGCGCGAACGTCGGGATCGCGTCGCTACGCGAGCTCTCGACAGCGGGCGTCGTGCGGACACGAGACGAGAAACGGCTCGCCGCGGAGGCCGTTCGCCGCTTCGGGATCCGGCCGCCGGCGCCGGAACGGGAAGCCTGGACGCTCAGCGGCGGCAACCAGCAGAAGGTCGTGCTGAGCAAGTGGCTGGTCAGAAAGCCGACGCCCGAGGTCGCGATCCTGGACGAGCCGACGAGGGGTGTCGACGTCGGGGCGAAGTACGAGATCTACCGGCTGATCGACGAGTTGGTCGACGGCGGCGCCGGGGTTCTCCTCATCTCGTCCGAGCTGCCCGAGGTGATCGCGATGAGCGACCGGATCATCGTCATGAGCAACGGAGAGGTCGCGGGAACGATCGAGCCGCACGAATACAGCGAGGAGCGGATCCTGCGGCTCGCCGTGTTCGGCAACGAGAGTCAGGAACAGGTAGCGAGCGTCGGATGAGCGTGCACGCGGGATACGAGCGGCTGACGGGGTCCGGGCTGCCCGCGCCGTTCGAGTGGGTGCGACGCCAGCCGAGGACCCTCCTGCCGTGGGCACTGCTGGCCGTATTGGTCACGGCGGGCTCGATTCTGTCGGGCCCGTTCCGATCCGAGCCGGTGGTCGTCGAGACCCTCAAGGGCGCCACGTTCGTGGGCATGGCGTCCGCCGCCCAGTTCTTCGCGGTCGTAGGAGGGGGGATCGACCTGTCCGTCGGCGCAGTCGCCACCGTCAGCGGAATGGCCGCGGCCGTGATCATGAACGGGCACGACCACTCGATCCCGCTCGCGGTCCTCGCCTCCGTGGGCATCGGCCTGCTGATCGGGCTGGTCAACGGTCTCGTGATCAACCGGCTGAGAGTCGCGCCGTTCATCGCGACGTTCGGCATGAACTACATCCTTGTGGGCGTCGCGTACACCTACAGCGTCAATCCGGTCGGGCAGGCCGCTCCGTCTTTCTACCGGCTGTACACCGACACCTGGGGCCGCATCCCGGTCCTCCTGCTCATCGTCGGTGCCTTCTGGCTCGTCTGCTGGTACGTCGCGAGGCAGACCGCGTTCGGACGGCATCTGTACGCGATCGGAGGCGACAGCGAGGCCGCGCGCCTCGCGGGGGTCCGCACGAGGAGAGTGAGCATCACCTCGTACGTCGCCTGCTCGGTCATCGCCGCCGTCGCCGGGCTACTCGAGCTGACGCAGACGGGCGTCGGCGCCCCCGACCTCGGCGCAACGCTCCTCCTGACAACGGTCACCGCCGTCGTGATCGGCGGCGTGAGCCTGTTCGGCGGACAGGGCTCCGTCCTGGGAGTCCTCGGCGGCGCGCTCGTGCTCGGGTTCCTGAGCCAGCTCTTCGACAGCCTGCAGATCAACGCCCTCTACCAGGAGCTGATCGAGGGCCTGCTCATCATCGGCGTGCTCGCGATTTACCGGCAGAGGCGACGAGCGTGACGGCGCCCAGGGTCGTTCTCTCCGAGTGCACGCTGCGCGACGTCGAGGAGCATCTGCGTGGGAGCCCGAAGGTGATCGTTCCCGTCGGTGCCACCGAGCAGCACGGGCCGCACGCGCCGTTCGGGACGGACTCGATCCTCGCCACGGAGGTGAGCGTTCGCATCGCGCCGCGGATCGGCGCGCTCGTCGCGCCGACGCTGACCTACGGCGTCTCCGGCGACCATCGCGGCTACGCGGGCGTGCCATTCGTCTCGGCGGCGACGATGACTGCGCTCGTCCAGGATGTCGTGGTCTCCCTGGCGGACGGCGGCTTCCGCGAGATCGTCCTCGTCAACGGCCACTACACGAACAGCATCGTGCTCTCCGCCGCGATCATGGACGTGGGCGATCGCCTTCCGAGCGGCACCATCGTCTTTCCGTTCAACTACTGGGACGCGCTTCCCCCGGAGGAGCTCGCGGAGTACCTCGGCTCAGAGGTGGGGCTGCACGCGAACATCGGCGAGACGTCGGCGGTGCTCGCGGTCGACGAGTCACTCGTCAACCTCGATCTGGCGGCGCGCGAGTACCCGGCCTTCCCGGTTGAGCCTACGCCCGCGATGGTTTCGGCGTACTTCTTCTCCGCCCGCGGCACGCTGCCGCGGGCGAGTCGCTCGGGCGTCTGGGGCGACCCCTCCGGCTCCACCGCGGAGCTCGGGCGCCGTTACCTCGACCGGATCGAGGAGGCGAGTATTCGCTTTGTCGAGAACGTCGAGTCGATCTTCCGCGCATTCCCGGAGCGAACGGAGTGAACGAGGAGCTCGTCGCTGCACTTGCGGGCGCGCTCGACGTGCCGATTCCTCCCGATCGGGTCGCCGGCGTCTCCGAACAACTCACTGCGCAGCTGGGCGGTGAGGGAGGCATGAGCGCCGAGGAGCTGGAGGGCGTCGAGCCCGCGATCGTCTTCGAGCCGGGCTGGCCTGCGTGAGCGTGACGGGCGGTGCACCGTGGAGCCTTGACCTCGCGGAGGCAGCCGGGCTGATCGCGGCGGACAAGCTCGCGCCCTCCGAGCTCATCGCCTCGGCTCTCGAACGGCTCGAAGCGGTCGAGCCGCGCATCCACGCTTTCGTGTCGGTCGATGCCGAGGGGGCGCTGCGTCAGGCGCGCGAGCAGGACGGACGACCCGGTGGGCCGTTGCGCGGGATCCCGTTCGCGGTCAAGGACATTTTCGACGTCGCCGGTCTGCCGACCGGCTGCGGCTCCGCCGCGTTCGCCGGCGTCGCCCCCGCACGGGAGGACTCCTCCGCCGTCGGCTGGCTGCGTGCCGCGGGCGCGATCATCGTCGGCAAGACTGCGACGCACGAGCTCGCCTGCGGCGTCTACAGCCCGCCGACCCGCAACCCCTGGGACCTGGAGCGCAGCGCCGGGGGATCGAGCGGCGGCTCCGCAGCCGCGGTCGCGGCGGGCGCGGCGATGGGCGCGCTGGGGTCCGACACGGGAGGGTCGATCCGGATTCCCGCCTCTCACTGCGGGCTCGTCGGGATCAAGCCGACGTACGGGCGAGTCAGCCGAGCTGGCGCCCTCACCCTCAGCTGGTCACTCGACCACGTCGGCCCGTTGGCACGGACGGTCGTGGACGCGGCGCTGCTCCTGTCTGCGCTTGCGCGCCCCGATCCTCACGATCCGACCACCCTCGGACGGCCGTCGCTCCCCACGCCGCTCCTGCGCCGCGACGACGAGGTCACCGGGCTTCGGGTCGGCGTGCTCCGCGCGGCTCCCTTCGACCGGCTCGAGCCCGACCTCGAGAGCGCGCTCTACCGCGCCGTGGCGGCGCTCGCCGCCGCGGGGGTCGAGGTCGAGGAGACGGCGATTCCGGAACTCGAGCACAGCCTCCCGGCCGAGTTCGCGATCGTGGCGTCCGAGGCGGCCTCTTACCACGAGGCACGGTTCGCCGGCGCCGGCGACCTGATCGGCGACGACGTCCGCGGCCTGCTCGAGACCGGCCTGCTCCTGCCCGCCTCGATCTACCTCCGCGCCCAGCGGACGCGGCGCGCGATCCAGCTTGCGGTGGCGGGGGCGTTCTCGATCCAACGGCTGGATGCGCTCCTCGCACCGAGCGTGCCGGCGGCGGCGCAGCGGTGGGATCAGCTCGAATACGAGCTCGGCGGAGCGGCCGAGCCGGTGATCGAAGCGCTCGTGCGGACGACCGCCCCCTTCAACCTTGCCGGGCTCCCCGCGGTCGCCGTCCCGACGGGACTCGGCTCGTCCGGCCTGCCCGGGAGCGTCCAGCTCGTCGCGGCCCCGTTCGACGAGCAGACCGCACTGCGCCTGGCGCGTGCGGTCGAGCGCGGCACCGAGCGACCCGGCACGCCAAGCGGGCTGGCCCTCGCGCTCGCGAACCCGATCTGACCGCGTCTGCCGAGGAGGAGCCGATGGAACGCATGTATCTCCAGCCGAACGGGCTGGCCGCGCCACCCGAGCCGTACTCGCACGCGATCCGGTGCGGCGACACGCTCTACGTCGCGGGCCAGGTTGCCTTCGACGAGCAGAACCACGTCGTCGGCATCGGCGATCCGCGCCGCCAGGCCGAACAGGTATGGCGGAACATCCGCCTCGCGGTCGAGGCCGCAGGCGGCAACCTCGGCGACGTCATCAAGATCACCATCTTCCTCAAGGACGTGCGCCACGCACCGGCAGAGATCAGCGTTCGCGAGCAGCTCTTCGAGCCCGGCCGCCTGCCGGTCTGCACGCTCGTTCAGGTCGCGAACCTAGGCCTGCCGGACCTGCTGATGGAGGTCGACGCCGTCGCCGTTCTCGGCTGAAAGGGGGCATTGATGTCGAGTGGATTCCGGCTCGGCACGGGTCGGGGAATGAGGCCGGAGGAGCTGCATGCGTTCCTGACCGAGACGAGGATCTTCGTCAAGGTGGGCACGATCGGCGAGGACGGCTGGCCAAACGTCAACCCCGCCTGGTACGAGTACGACGGCGAGTGCTTCTGGCTCGTGACCAAGGAGCTCGCCGGCTTCTGCGCCAACATGCGCCGCGATCCGCGCGTCACGCTCTGCATCGACAACCCCGAGCCCCCGTACCGACGCGTAATGGTGCGGGGCCGCGCCGAGTTCGTCGAGAGCGACTGGGTCGAGGTGGCGAGGCGGATGGTGCTCCGCTACCTGGGGCCGGAGGGGATGGACTACTTCGAGGCGACGCTCGACCTGCCGCGCGTGCTCGTACGGATCCGGCCGGAGCGCGTCTCGAGCTGGGACGGCGGCGGCGTCGACCGGACCTTCACGAAGCGCGCCCGGTGGCACGACGTCGCGCCCGGCCAGCCGCTCGAGGAGGCCGCAGCCTCGCCGTCGTGATCGTCGACACGCACCTCCATATCGACGACCTCCCGGCGCTCGGGTGGAAGCTCGAGGCGGCCGAGTGCGTGCGCCGGATGGAAGAGGCCGAGATCGAACGCGGCGTCGTCATGACCATCGTGGACGCTCCCGAGGTCAACCCGCGGGCGCTCGAGCTCGTCGCCGAAGCCTGCGCCGCCTACCCGGGACGACTCGACGCGTTCGCGCGGATCCACCCGTCGTACGGGGACGAGTCGCTCGCGCTGCTCGAGCGCGCGTTCGCCCTCGGCTTCAAGGGCCTGAAGCTGCATCCGGTCTCGACGCTCGCCCATCCGGCCGGCGAGGACACGCTGCGGCTGGTCCGGGCGGCGGCCGAGCACGGAGCCCCGACGCTCTTCCATTGCGGCGACGAGCCGTTGACGACGCCCTACGCGGTCGCCCGGGCTGCGGCCGCCTGTCCCGCGGCGACGATCATCCTCGGCCACATGGGCGGCTACTTCCACGTCGACGAGGCGATCGAGGTCGCGCAGGAGCACGAGAACCTCCTGCTCGAGACCTCGGCAATGCCCTATGCCGCGAAGATCCGAGGCATTGGTCTTTGCGGGCAACGCCCTCCGGATCCTGGACGGGGTCCACTGATCGTCGACAGCCTGACCTTCGTCGGCGAGTCCCTCTTCGGGCCCTCGACGAGCGCCACCGAGCTCCTGGCTCGCCTGGACGAGGTCGGGGCCGACCGCGCGATCGTGTGCCCGGCCAAGCCTCGTGGTTACGACCTCGGAGCCGCGAACGACGCGGTCGCCGAGGCAGTCGCGCTGGGCGACGGTCGGCTGACGGGGGTAGCGCGCGTCGATCCCCTGCTCGGCGACGACGCCTGTGCGGAACTCGAGCAGGCCCTCGGGCGTCTCGGGCTGCGCGGCCTCTTCCTGCATCCTTGGGAGGAGACGTTCCGAATCGCCGACCCGTGCGTGGTTCCCATCGTCGAAACGGCCCGCCGCCACAGCGTGCCGGTGATCGTGGCCGCGGGCTACCCGTGGCTCTCCGAAGCCCTTCAGGTCGGCGCGCTGGCCCTTCGCTTCCCGGACGTGACGTTCGTCGCCACGAACGGGCTCCAGCTCAACATCTCCGGGTTGTTCAGGTCGACGCGGAGCTCGCCCTTGCGGAGGCGAAGAACCTGCTCGTGCAGACTGCCGGCGTCTACAGCGAGGACTTCCTCGAAGGCGTCGTCCGCCGCTTCGGAGCAGAACGGCTCGTCTACGCGAGTAACTACCCGCTGCTCGACCCCCGGCTCGAGGTCCGGCGGGTGCAGTGGG
This sequence comes from Candidatus Methylomirabilota bacterium, assembly GCA_046727155.1. GTDB lineage: Bacteria > Methylomirabilota > Methylomirabilia > Rokubacteriales > CSP1-6 > DASSSH01. The sequence goes on from JBKPCB010000145.1 coordinate 15,764, forward strand.
CGGCGTTCGGCGACGCGGAGCAGGCGGCGGTTCTCGGCGGGAACGCGGCACGGGTGTTCGGCCTGACATGAGTCGCCTCGGGCCATGATGCGTCGGGCCGATCGCGCAGAGCTTCGCCGGCTGGCGGAGCTCTGGCATTTCTCGCTCGACGACCGCGACCTCGCGGAGTTCCACAGCCTCACCGAGTGGCTCGCGAACGCGCTCGACGAGCTCGACCGCCTTCCGGACGTGGGGCCGCGGGTGCTCCTCGCGGACCGCGACCCCGGCCAGCCGGCGACGCCGGTCGACGACCCCTACAACGCCGTTATCCGCTGGTGCCGGGTGCGTGCGGACGCCGACGGGCCGCTCGCAGGCATGCGGATCGGCGTCAAGGACTCCGTCGCGGTCGCGGGTGTGCCCCTGACCTGCGGCTCGCGGGTCTTCGCCACCTTCGTGCCGAGCCGCGACAGCGTCGTGGTGGCCCGCCTTCTCCGCGCCGGTGCGCAGATCGTCTGCACGACCAACATGGACGACCTCGCCACCTCTGGTGGCGGCGACACGAGCGCCTTCGGCTACACGCGCAACCCGTTCGACTCGACCCGCACCGCCGGCGGCTCCTCGGGCGGATCGGCTGCCGCGCTCTACTACGCCGACGTCGACGTCACGATCGGCTGCGACCAAGGCGGCTCGATCCGCGTCCCGTCGTCATGGTGCGGCGTGATCGGCCTGAAGCCGACACACGGCCTCGTGCCGTACACCGGGATCGTCGCGATCGACCCGACCTACGACCACTGCGGCCCCATGGGGCGCACCGTCCTCGACGTGGCGCGCGTGCTCCAGGTGATCGCCGGAGAGGATCCGTCCGACCCGCGTCAGGCCCGCGGGACGCCGGCAATCGACTGCCTGGGGGCCGTGGAGCAGGCCCCCGACGACCTGAACGGCGTCAGGATCGGCGTGGTCGGCGAAGGCTTCGGCGACCGCGTCGGCGTCCACCCCGAGGTGGCGGACGCGGTCGGGGAGGCGATCGAGTCGCTGAGGGCCCTCGGCGCCGAGGTCACGGCCGTCTCGATCCCGGAGCACCTCCTAGGCGAGACGATCACGCTCGCGAGCAGCATGGAGGGCATGGCCGCTCTCATCGCCGGCGGCGGCAACGGCTACCACTGGCACGGTGAGTACTGGCCCGAGCTCGCGGCGGCTCTCGCAGAGGGCCTCGTCGCGTCGGCGGGGGAGCTATCCGCGCAGGTCAAGCTCATCCTCCTCTTCGGAACGCACGTGCAGCGCGCGCATCTCGGCGCGTACTACGCGAAGGCGCAGAACGTCCGCGGCGTCCTGCGTGAGGGGTACGACCGAGCGCTGGCCGAGGTCGACGTTCTCCTGATGCCGACGACGCCCGGCACGCCGCATCGCTACGAGCCGGATCTCTCGGTCTCCGAAAACGTCAAGCGCGGCTGGGCCGTGCTCGCGAACACGTCGGCGACCGACATGACGGGCCACCCGGCACTGACCCTCCCGGCGGCCGAGGCCGGAGGGCTGCCAGTCGGCCTGATGCTGATCACCCAGAGGTTCGACGACGCGCGGCTCCTCCAGCTCGCGCGGATATTCGAGTGCGCGGTCGGCTGGCGGCCGCAGCACCCGGGCGACCCGCGCGTGACGCCCGGCTGACTCGAAGATTCACTCCGAGCCGCGAACAACGCTCGACCATCGCCTCCTTACCTGGCGGAGCGGCTCATCAGTACCTCACGAGCCCGCCGTCGACGAGCAGTGACTCACCGGTGACGAACGCCGCCTCGTCGGAGGCGAGGAACGCGACCGCCGCCGCGACCTCTTCGGGACGAGCCGCGCGGCCAAGCGGCGCCTCGCTTTCGGCAGCGCGCCTGGCGAACCCCGTCGCCTCGCCGCTGAGGGAGGTGAGCTCGCGGTCGATCTGCTCCCACATCGGCGTCGACGTCACGTGGCCGGGGCAGTAGGCGTTGACGGTGATCCGGTATGGGGCAAGCTCGACAGCGAGGCTCTGCGTCAAGCCGATCACGCCGAACTTGCTCGCCGCGTAGGCGCCGATCAGCGCGTTCCCCCGCCGGCCGGCTCCCGAGGAGGCGTTGATGATCCGGCCTCCACCGCCCTGGGCGATCATCTGGCGGGCAGCTTCGCGGCAGCCGAGGAAGACGCCGCGCAGGTTCGCCGCGACGAGCCGGTCCCAGGTCTCGACACTCGTGTCGACGACCGCACCGATCGCGATCGTGGCCGCGTTGTTGACCATCACGTCGAGACGCCCGAAGGCGGCGACCGCCTCCGTCACCGCCCTCTGGACCGCGCGTTCGTCGGAGACGTCGCCCGCAACTGCGATCGCACGACCGCCCCGCTCCGCGATCTTGTCGGCGGCGCGGGCGGCCGAGTCCTCGTGCAGCGCGAGCACCGCGACAACCGCCCCCTCTTCGGCGAACCGCTGCGCGATCGCCGCGCCGATGCCCTGCGCCCCTCCCGTCACCAGGGCGACCTTGCCCCGCAGACGGTTCACGAACCGGCCCTGAGGAAGCCCGCGAGCCGCTCGAGCGCCGGCTTGAGGACCGACCGCTCGGCGGCATACGAGATCCTCACCGAACCCTCGCCGGACACGCCGAAAGCAGAGCCGGGCGCGAGCCCGACCCGCTCCTCGACCAGCAGCCGCCGGCAGAAGGCGACCGAGTCCGTCAGGCCGTCGATCGACAGGAAGAGGTAGAAGGCGCCGTCCGGCCGCGGAACCGTGACGCCGGGCAGCTCACGCAGCGCGGCGACGCAGAAGCCTCGGTTCGCTTCGAGCGCCTGCACCATCCGGCGAAGCTCCTGCTCGCCCTCGGTCAGGGCGGTCAGGGCGGCCACCTGCGCGAACGTGGCGGCGTGGGAGACGAAAAACTCGTTGAGCTGAGCGAGCTTCCGACCCACATCGCTACGGGTGACGAGCCAGCCGACCCGCCAGCCCGTCATGCAATAGCTCTTCGAGAACGACTGCACGACGTGGACGGCGTCACCTCGGTCGGCGAGGCGCAGGATCGACGGCGCCGCGGCGCCCGGATCCGAGCCTCCGTAGTAGATGCGCTCGTACACCTCGTCCGCGAGCAGCCAGAGACCCCGCTCTCGGCAGAAGTCCAGCAGCCGGCGCTGCTCGTCCTCGCCGGCGACCCAGCCGAGGGGGTTCGACGGCGAGTTGAGCACGACGACCCGGGTCCGGGGGCCGACGGCCGCCTCGAGGGCGGCGAAGTCGATCCGATACCGCTCGTCTTCGAGCAGGAGCGGCAGCTCGACGGGAGTCGCGTGCGAGAGCGCGACGATCGACGAGCCGTTCGGCCAGGCAGGCGAGAGGATCAGGGCCTCGTCGCCGGGGTCGAGCACCGAGCGGAGCGCGAGGTGCAGCGCCTGAACCCCCGACGCGGTGACGACGATCTCGCGGTCGGGATCGAGGTCGACGCCGTGGAGTCGCCGATACTGCTCGGCGATCGCGGCCCGGAGCGCCGGCAGCCCCGCGTTCTCCGAGTAGAACGTGTAACCGTCTCTCAGGGCGCGCACCGCGGCCTCGACGATGAACGCCGGCGTCGGCAGGCTCGACTCGCCGAAGTACAGCCGAAGGACGCCGTCCATCGACATCGCGAGCTCGCCGAGCTCGCGGATGCCCGTGTACGGGACGCGCGCGAGCGAGGCCGCATAGGGGGTCAGAGCGTCCGTCTTGATCGTGTTCATGGATGTGAACCGGCGCCCGGGCACCCCGCCGGGCTCGGCGATAGTCTGCCGCACCGGGAGCGGCTCACCCGGCCCGACCGGCGAGGAAGGAGACGTGCGCGAGATGACCGAGAGCGCCTGGCGGGGCAAGGTCGGCGGAATGTCGGAGGCTGAGAAGGAGGCGTTTCTCGCGCGCGGGAAGCCGATGCGCATTGCCTGCGTGAAGCCGGACGGCGCGCCGTACATCGCAGTGTGCTGGCACGACTGGCACGACGACTACTTCTGGCTCGTGCCCCGCCAGCGCTCCCGCTGGGCCGAGTACCTCGAGCAGGACGGCCGGCTAGCGTTCGTGGTCGACGACGAGAAGACGCTGGAGAAGGTGATCGGGGACGGTGTTGCCGAGCTCGTCGAGCGCTCGAACGTCGGGGGCAAATGGGTGGAGGACGCGACCCGCATGTCGCTTCGCTACCTCGGCGAGGACGGCCCGAAGTATCTCCAGCCGACGTTGGGCCAGCCCCGCTGGCTCTTCCGCTTCAGGCCGACGAACGTGCAG
>JBKPCB010000146.1:0-20829 GCA_046727155.1 Candidatus Methylomirabilota bacterium
TCGTGGCCGCGCTGGGCCAGGCGGTCGGCATGGATCAGAATGGCGCGCACGCCGCCGGCAATCCGCAGGTGTGGGCAGAGGAACGTGATCTTCACCCGCCCGCCTAAATCGCCATGGAGACCTGGCCCGTGCGGCGATACGCAGCCGGGTCGAGGATGACGTTGATGCAGTGCACATCGCTCGAGCCGAGGGCGCGCTCGAGCGCCGGGCGGATCTGGCGCGGTTCGGTCACCTGCACACCCTTGCCGCCCAGGGCTTCCACCACCTGGTCGAAGCGCGTGAACGGCAGCGAGGTCCCCACGGCGCGCTCGGCGCCGAAGAAGGAGAGCTGGGGATTGCGGATCTGCCCCCAGCCGCCGTCATTGCCGATGACGCAGGTCAAAGGCAGCCGGAAGCGCACCGCAGTTTCGATGTCCATGCCGTTGAGGCCGAAGGCGCCGTCGCCCGCGATCAGGAGCACGCGCTGCTCGGGGCGCAGGAGCTTGGCGGCGATGGCGAAGGACGGCCCCACGCCCAGGCAGCCGAAAGGCCCGGGGTCGAGCCATTGTCCCGGCCGCGCGAGCGTGACGATCTTGGACGCGCAGCCGACCACGTCTCCCCCGTCGCCTACCACGGTGGTCGTGGCGTCCACGACCGCTGCGATCTCGTGGCCGAGGCGGTAATGGCTGATCGGCACGCTGTCCGACCGTCGCTCCGCCATCAAGCGCGCCTGGCCATCCGCCTCCTTCTTCTTCACCGCCTCCCGCCAGGCCTCGAAACGCGAGGCGAGGCCCTGAGGGAGCGCGTCATGGAGCTGGCGCAGCGTGAGCCCGATGTGGCTCGTGAGCCCGAGCGCCAGCGGTCGATTGCGGCCCAGCTCCACCGGATCGCAGTCCACCATCGCCACCTGCGCATTCTCGGCAAAGGACGGCGGACGGCCATAGCCCAGCCTGAAATCGAGCGGCGTCCCCAGCACGAGCACGAAGTCCGCCTGGGCCAGGGCGAACCCGCGCGACTGCGCGAAGGCATGGGGATGATCGCCCGGCAGGCAGCCGCGGCCGGCGCCATTCATGAATACGGGCACGCCGGCGCGCTCGGTGAAGGACTGCAGATCCTTGGCGGCGTCGTCCCAATAGACGCCACTGCCGGCCATCACAACCGGATGCGCGGCGCGGCCGAGCAGCTCGGCCAGCCGCTGCACCGACTCGGCGTCGGGCGCCACCGGCCGGCGATGGACGTAGTCGGTGGGAATCGGCGCCAGGCGATCCTCGACCACGGTCATCAGCAGGTCCACGGGGATTTCGACGAAGACCGGCCCGGGCCGCCCCGTGAGCGCGTGGCGGATGGCCGTGGTCAGCACCTCGGGAATCTGCCGCGTCTCGGACACCGTCCAGGCCCCCTTGGTGATGGGCCGGAGCAGGTCCACCTGCTCCACCTCCTGCAGCGAGCCGAGCCCGCGCAGCCCGAGCGGCGCCGCGCCGCCGATCAGCAGCATGGGGCTTCGCGCCGAGAAGGCATTGGCCACGCCGGTGACCGCGTCGGTGACGCCCGGGCCGGCCGTCACCACCGCCACCCCGATATGGCGCGTCAAGCGGGCATAGGCGTCGGCCGCGTGGGCGCAGGCCTGCTCGTGGCGCATGTCCACGATCCGGATGTCCTCGGTGACGCAGCCGTCGTAGATCGGCAGGATGTGGCCGCCGCAGAGGGTGAAGATATGGTCCACGCCCGCCTGCTTGAGCGTCCGCGCGACGAGGTGCCCGCCGTTCAGGTCCGCCATCGCTTACCCCCTCGCCAGAGCTTCCTTGATTTCACGCCCGCGCGAGTCATCGCGGAAGCGGTCTTTCAGATCGAGCAGGGGCCGCTCGAGGAATCGGAACGAGGCTTCCGCCACCAGGAAGGTCACGACGGCGGCCAGCAGGACGCGGGGAAGCGCCGGGCGGATGCTCTGGTACGCGAGCCCGGAAAGCGCGAAGAAGATCGGAAAGTGCCAGAGGTACAAGCCGTAGGAGATTCGGCCGGTCCGCACCAAGGGGCGGAACGCGAGGAGTCGCGCGATCCAACCGGCGGGCGCGACGAGGACCTGGACGATCAGCGCCGACGTGGACAGCGCCACCAGCGTCGCGCCGCCCCCGCGCAAGTACAGTGCATCCCACGACGCGCCCAGGAAAGCTGCCGTGAGCAGGGCGACGGCGGCCAGCGAGCCGACGAGGAGCCAGGCACGCGCGGGGCGCGACGCGGGCAGCCAATTCCCAGAAGCCAGGACACCCAGCGCGCAGCCGACGAGGAGCGCGTCGCCGCGCCAGTCCAGCCTGAAATAGAGCTGGGCGACCGCGTCCGGAGCGACCCATTGCCAGAGCCGAAGCAGAACGGAGACGCCCACGCCCGAGAGCACCACCCCCAGAAGCCGGGTGCGGCTGCCCGTCAGCCGCGCAAGCAGCACGAGCAGCGCCGGCCAGAGAAGATAGAACTGCTCCTCGATCGCGAGCGACCAGGTATGGCGCAGCACGTGGAGCGGGAAGCCGAAGAAGCTGGCCCAATTGGCCAGATAGAAGATCACCCAGAGCGCGGCGGAGCCGAAGATGCCGGCCTCGTCCGGTCCGCCGGTGGTGACGACCACGATGGAGCATACGATCACCAGGGCGAAGAGCGCGGGGAGCAGGCGCAGGGCCCGGCGAGCGTAGAAACGGCCGAGATGGATGGATCCGGTGCGTCCGTGCTCCTCCAGCAGGAGCGTCGTGATGAGAAAACCGCTCAGCACGAAGAACAGGTCCACGCCGAGGAAGCCGCCTCTGATCAGGCCGCCGTGGAAGGCCATCACGGCGAGGATTGCCACGCCCCGCAGGCCGTCGAGCGGCGGGCGGTAACCCAGATGAAGGGGTGCCGGGCCCGACGCCGTCACCAGAACTTCTCCCACTTCACGCTCTTGCGATCCATGCCCTTCTTGACCAGCACTTCGCGCACCCGGTTGATAGTCTCACCGCCGCCGCAGACATAGACCACGAACCGGTCCACGCTGTGCACCATGCGCTCGACCACATCGGGGAGCTCGCCCTTCTCACCGCGCCAGCCGGGCGGCGGCTCCCGCAGTGCGGGCACATAGGAGAAGGCCGGGAAGCGGCGGCTCAGCGACCGGAACTCGGCGTCGTAGATGAGCTCGGCCGGAGTCCGCGCCCAGAAGATCAGCCCATTGGCCCGGCCGTAGCCCGTCTCGTATAGCCAGGACAGGATGGACCGCACCGGCACGATCCCGATCTCCTCGGCGACGAAGAGCGCGCGCCGCGGATCGGCCCGGTTGAAGACGAAGCCGCCCGTCGGTCCTTTGAACTGCACGGGGTCTCCCGGCTTGAGCCCGCGCAGCCACTGCGACCCCATGCCGCCCGGCGCCACGTCGACCGAGAGCGTGATGGGGCCCTTGCGCGTGGGCGAGGACACCATGCTCCAGGCGCGGACGATCTTTTCGCCGAAGGGCACGGAGATCCACTGCCCCGCCTCGAAGGTGAAGTCCTCGGGCGCGAGGACGCGGAGATCCACCTCGATCACCGTCGGCGTGATCCACCGGACGGCCGCCACCTCGGCCTTGCACTCGCGGGGCTTGGGCGGCACCGCCTCAGCCCCTCCTCAGGCGGGGGAGGATGTCGGCCGCGATGCTCTCGATCTGCTCGCGCTGATCGGCGAGGTCGACAATGGGATTCATGAGGAAGTAGCGGCAGCCGGCGGCGGTGAAGCGCTCGAGCTGCTCCACGCATTGCGCGGCCGTGCCGATGATGCCGTAGCGATCCGCGAGCGGCCCGAAATCCTGGGCATAGCGCTTGGACAAGAGCCGAATCCAGGTCGCCTTGGCGGACTCGCGATCGCTGCCGACGGTGATGAAGGTCAGATGAGCGGCGGCGAAATTGGCGAGTGATCGGCCAGCCGAGGAGGCCGCCTCGCGGATCTTGGCGAGGCTCTGGGCGTAGCGCTCCGGAGTGACGACGTAGGATACCCAGCCGTCGCCCTGGCGCCCCGCGCGCCGGAGCGCGGCGTCCGAGCGCCCGCCGACCCAAATGGGCGGCGCCGGCTTCTGGACGGGCTTGGGATCGATGCTCACCCCGTCGAACTGGGTGAACCGCCCCTTGAACGTGGCGGGCGACTCCCGCCAGAGCATCCGGACCACCTCGATCCCTTCGTTGACACGCGCTCCGCGCTCATTGCGCGGAATGCCGCAAGCCTCGAACTCCTTCGGGTTCTCACCGCCCACCCCGACGCCGAAGATGAGCCGGCCGCCCGAGAGCACGTCGAGCGTGGAGGTGATCTTGGCAGCCACCGTCGGATGACGCAGCGCCAGCAGGTACACGCCCGTGCCGAGCTTGACCCGCGTGGTGATGCCGGCATACGCGGCGAGCAGCGTGAGCGATTCGTAGAGCGGATTGTGGAAGGAGACGTGGTCGCCGGTCCAGAGCGAATCGTATCCCAGCTCCTCGCAGCGCCTGGCCAGGGCGAACTGCTCGTCGGGGGGATGGGGGGAAAGAAACGCGCCGAATCTGATCGGAGCCATGAGCTACACGCGAGGCGGGCGGGTCCTGTCGCCGCGGCCATCCCGCGCGGCGGGCCCCGCCACCCACTCGCCCGAACGCAGACTCAACTCAGCCCTCGCCTCGTGACGCTCGCGCCTGAGGCGCTCGGCCGTCCCTCGGCTCGAACTGCTTTGAGCTGCGGACGAGACTCGGGGGGCCCACTCCGCCCGCTGCGCGGGACGGTCCGCGGCGCCGCCCGCCCGACTCCGCCAGCGTTGCTACAGCGGCGCTCCTGCGGCCCCGCGCTCCGGACAAGTCGTCACCGATTTCGGCGAAGCTCATCAGCGCGGAAACGCATCCTTGACGCCGCCGTCCACCGTGATGGTGCAGCCTGTGGTCTTGGCCGAGCGGTCGGAGGCCAGGAAGAGCACGGCCTCGGCCACGTCCTCCGGCAGGATGGGGCGGGCCAGGATATTGCGCTTACGGTAGAAGTCCTCGAGCTCGTCCACGCCGATGCCCTGGGCCCGCGCCCGCTCGCGGCGCACCTCCTCGGACCAGAGCCGCGAATCCCGGAAGACGGCGTCGGGGTTCACGATATTGGAGCGGATGCCGTGCGGGCCGCCTTCGAGCGCGAGGACCTTGGCGAGCTGGGCCTCGGCGGCCTTGGCGGCGGAATAGGCGGAGAAGTCCTTGCCGGGCGACATCACGTTCTTGGTGGCCACGAAGACGAAGGCGCCACCGAGCCCCTGGGCCTTGAGGATCCTCATCCCCTCGCGCGCGACGAGAAAGTGGCCGGTGGAGTTCACCGCGAACGACCGCTCCCAGTCGCTGAGCTCCATCTGGTCCACGGGCGCCGAGTGGGCGATCCCGGCATTGGAGATCACGATGTCGATGCCGCCGTAGGCGAGAACCGCCTCTTCGAAGGCGGCGCTCACCGAGGCTTCGCGCGTGACGTCCATCCCCACGCCGATCGCGCGCCCGGCGCCGGCAGCCGCCACCACCTCGTCGGCCACCTTGCGGGCCCCGGCCGCGTCCAGGTCGCCGATGATCACGTGGCAGCCCTCGGCGGCCAGCCGGAGCGCGGCGGCGCGTCCGATGCCGCTCGCCCCGCCGGTGACGAGGGCGATCCGGCGCGACAGCTCCTTCTCCGGAGGCGCCTGAGCCAGCTTGTAGAGCTCGAGCGGCCAGTACTCGACCTCGAAAGCGTCCTTGGCCGACAGCGACACGTAGCGGCCGAAGGCCGTGGCGGCACCCAGCACCGAGATCGTGTGGTGGTAGATGTCTCTGACGATGCCGGCCGTGCGCCGGTCCTTGCCGGCCGCGAACATGCCGAGGCCGGCGATCACGATGACCCGCGGGTAAGGATCGCTGGGGCCGAGTCCGTTCTGATCGTGCGCTTTGACATAGGCCGTGTAATCGCCGACGAAGCGCTCGATCGCCGACTTCACGGCCGCCCTCACCGCTTCGGGATCGGCGGGTCGGTCCACGGGCACGAAACAGGGCAGCCGCTTCGTATAGATGGTGTGGTCGGGCGTCGCGGGCCCGACCTCGCAGAGCCCGGGCGCGTCCTTCGACGCGGCGAACTCGAGCACTTCCGCGCCGTCGTCGAAGGTCATCACGATGCGACGCTCGCGCCCGACCGTGCCGCGCAGCCAGGGCGCCACGGCCAGCGCGGTTCGCCGCCGCTGCTCGGCTGTCGGCGCCTGGACGGCGGCGCCGCCGAAGCGAACGCGGCCCTTTGAGCGGTCCGCGATGGCCTCTTCGGCGCGGCTGATCAGCTCGATCGTCGCGACATAGGCGTCCTTGACGGTGGCGCCCCAGCAGATGGTGCCGTGCTTCTCGAGCAGGATGGCCCGGGCCTTCGGATTGGCGCGGAACGTGTCCGCGACTTCTCGCGAGATTAGGAATCCGGGACGTCGGTATGGGAGCGCGATGACCTGGCCCCCATAGACCTGCTGCAGCGTCTCGCGGCAGCGGTCGTTGTTGGTCAGTGACACGATGGCGTCGGCATGGGTGTGGATGACCGCGTCGGCCGGGAGAAACCCGTGCAGCAGAGTCTCGATCGAGGGGCGCGGGCTCGACGGCTCCTGGAGCGCGTGGGCCAGGTAGCCCACCATCTCCGCATCACCCATGTCCTCGCGCTCGAGCAGGGCCAGGACATCGTCCATCCGCACGCCGGGAAAATCCTTCGGCTGGACACTCTTGAGGTCCGAGCCGCTACCTTTCACCCTCAGCACCCGGGTCTCGCGCCCCCGGTAATCGCGCTCGGTCCGCTTGATCGAGGTATTGCCCCCGCCCCACACGACCAGCGTGCTCTCCGCGCCGATCAGGCGGGAGGCATGGACGAGGAGATCGAGATCGGACAAGCCACGGGCGGCTGCATCGTCCCAGCGCGAGTTCATGGCGACACCATACCCGAAGACGCCGAATCCGTAAAGAACACGCGACGTTGACAGCCACGAGCCGGGCCCCTATCTTATGAGGACCGCGAGCCCACGATGATCGGCGACCGCCAGCTCAGCCCCGAGGAAGCCAGCTACCGCGAAGAGGCCTCGCGCACGATTCGCGCGCTCATCCCGCCCGATCTCCCCGAGCGCATGGACCGCAACGAGATCCTCTACCCCACGGACTATCTGCGCGCCATGGCCAAGCACCACTTCCTGGGCGTGCAGGTGCCCCGGGAGCTCAACGGCGGCGGGCTGACGATCCTGCACGACGCCCTGGTCAATGAGCTGGCCGGCTACTGGGGCTCGGCCACGCTGGCCTGCGCGCGCTCCTTCACCTCCCACGGCGGCTACATCCTCTGGAAGCACGGCTCGCCGCATCTTCACGACCAGTACCTCCGGCCGACGCTGGCGGGCGAGCGATTCGTGTGCCAGGCGCTGACCGAGCCCGGCGCCGGCTCCGACGCCGCCGCCATCGAGACGCGGGCGGAGCGCCGCGGTCGGAGCTACGTGGTGAACGGGCAGAAACGCTTCATCGACGGGGCTCAGAGTGTCGATTACATCATTGTCGCCGCCAAGGTGAGGGAGGGCGGTCACGACGCGATCGCGATGTTCTGCGTGGACACCGATCGGCCCGGCTATGTCGTCAAGGAGGTCCAGACCGATTGGATGGGCTTCCGCGGGCTGGGCTCTTCGTGGATCGCCTTCGAGAACCTCGAGATCCCCGGAGCCAATCTCATCGGCGAGGAGAGCCAGGGCTGGAAGATCCTGATGGAAGAGCTCTCGCTCGAGCGCGTCGTCGCGACACGCGCCCAGCTTGGCCAGGCCCACCGTGCGCTCACCATCGCCGCGAATTACGCCGAACATCGTCGGACGTTCGGCAAGCGGCTGAGGGATCATCAGGCCATCGCCTTCCGCGTGGCCGAGCTGGCCACGCGGCTCGACGCCGCCTATCTGCTCAATACACGCGCGGCGAGACTGCTCGACGAGGGCCGCGGCAAGGACGCGCGCGCCGAGGTGGCCATGGCCAAGCTCATGGGCGTCGAGACGGCCTGGGAGGTGGCCGACGAGGCGCTGCAGATCCTGGGCGGCATCGGCTACACCAAGAAGTATCCGGTCGAGCGGATCCTGCGCGACGTGCGCGCCTCGCGGCTCACGGCGGGCTCGACCGAGATGATGAAGCTCATCATCCAGGAGGTCGCCTTCGACCATCTCCGCGATCCCGAGTTCCCCGCCTCCTGGGTCGGCCACGAGCTGGGCTCGCCGTGATGCGCCACCTTGACAGAACTGGGAGGACGATGACGCGATGAAGGGCTTGATCATGGACTATCCGCTCACGCTGACCCAGTTCTTCGAGCGAACGCGGAAGGTCTTCCACCGGAAAACCATGGCCACGCGCGTGCCCGGCGTGGGCCTTCAGCGCTACACATATGCGGATTATGCCGACCGCGTCTGCCGTCTCGCGGCCGCGCTCGCCACGCTCGGGCTCAAGAAGGGTGATCGGGTTGGCACCTTCGCCTGGAACTCGCACCGGCACATGGAGGTTTATTTCGCCGCGCCGCTCATGGGCATGGTGCTCCACACGGTGAACATCCGGCTGTCACCGCAGGACATCACATACATCGTCAACCACGCTGAGGACCAGGTGCTGATCCTCGACGCGAGCCTCTGGCCGCTCATCGAGCCCATCCGGAAAGACCTCAAGAGCGTGAAGCACTTCATCGTCATGAAAGACTCGCCCAACGTCGAGATGCCGCCCGGCACGCTGGACTACGAGGTGCTCCTGGCCGACGCCAGGCCCGTCGAGACGTGGCCGACGCTCGACGAGACCGACGCGGCGGGGATGTGCTACACCTCCGGGACCACGGGCCATCCGAAGGGTGTCGTCTACAGCCACCGCGGCATCTACCTGCACTGCTTCGCCTCCTCCACGGTGGACGTGCTCGGCATCTGCGAGCGCGATGTGATTCTCCACATCGTGCCCATGTTCCACGCCAATGCCTGGTGCGTGCCCTTCGCCGGCGTGATGAACGGCTCCACCCAGATCTTCGGCGGCCCCAACCCCCAGCCGCGCGACATCATCGAGATCGTCCACAATGAGAAGGTGACACTGGTCGGCGCCGTCCCCACCGTGTGGATCGCCATACAGGGAATCCTCGAGAAAGAGCCCCAATGGGACATCTCGTCGATCCGCTGCATCCCCATCGGGGGCTCGGCGGCCCCGAAAAGCCTCCTGCAGGACTTCGACAAGAAGTACGGGGCTTTCATGCTCCATGCCTGGGGCATGACGGAGATGTCGCCGCTCGGCACGGTATGCCGGCCCCGGTCCTACACCGATAACCTGCCCGAGGAGGAGCGCTACGCCATCCGCGCCAAGCAGGGGGCGCTGGTGGCGGGCGTGGACATGCGCATCGTGGATGATGCCGGCACGGTGCAGCCCTGGGACGGCAAGAGCGTGGGCGAGATCCAGGTGCGCGGGCCGTGGATCACGAGCGGCTACTACAATAATCCGGCCGGCGCCGCCCAGTTCACGGAGGACGGCTGGTTCCGCACCGGTGATGTGGCCACCATCGATCCCGAGGGCTATGTCCAGATCACCGACCGCACCAAGGATTTGATCAAGTCGGGCGGCGAATGGATCTCGAGCGTGGATCTGGAGACCACCATCATGGGCCACCCCAAGGTGCTCGAGGCGGCCGTCATCGCCGTGCCCCACGAGAAGTGGCAGGAGCGGCCGCTGGCCTGCGTGGTGCCCAAGCCCGAGTTCAAAGGCCAGCTCAGCGCCCAGGAGATCCTCGACTACCTCACCCCGCGGGTGGCCAAGTGGTGGCTGCCGGACGAAGTCACCTTCATCGAAGCCGTGCCCAAGACGAGCGTGGGCAAGTTCGACAAGAAGGTGCTGCGCGAGCGCTTCAAGGACTGGAAACCGAAGGCATAACGCGCCGCTCACCGAAACCGGGAAAGGAGATCCTCATGTGCTTCTTCGACACCTCATCCCTTCCGGCAGGCTCTGCTGGCATCTCGCGACGACGGCTCTTGGGCGGCGGACTGGCTGCCGGCGTAGCCGGGGCGGCGCTGGGCTGGGGAAAGTCGCTCCTGCTGCCGGGCGTCGCTGAAGGAGCCGAAGCGGCCACGAAGGGCGGCGGGCCTGGATCGGCAGGCGTGAACTTCAAGTGGCTCGGCACGAATGGATGGGAGATCACGTTCGGCAATAGGACGATTCTGATGGATCCGTGGTTCGGTCGCTTCGACACCGGCTTCTTTGCCGGAAAGTTCAACCCCAATACCCCGCTTGCCACGGATGAGGCTCTCATTGACCAGCACATCAAAAAGGCCGACCACATCCTGATCGGCCACGGCCACTGGGACCACATGGCCGACATTCCTCTCATCGCCAAGAAGACCGGCGCTCAAGTGATCGGATCTGAGACCCACGCCAACGTGATGCGCGCCGCCGGAGTGGCCGAGGGGAAGATCGTTCAGGTCAAGGGCGGTGAGTTCATGCAATTCGATGGCTATACCATCGAGGTCTTCCCGGGGCTGCATTCGCTCGGCCCGACGAAGAAGCACGCGGTGCCGGGCCATCTATACAGCGTGCCGGCCCCCCCGACGAAAGTTGGCGACATGCCCGAGGGTGACAGCCTCATCTACGTCGTGACGATCGGCGGAAAGTTCAGCATCTTCCTCATGAGCACGGCGAACTTTGTCGAGCGGGCCCTCACGGGCGTCAAGCCCGACGTGGCGCTCGTTGCGTCGATCTTCGCCAATCAGATCCACAACTTTACCCCGCGGCTCATGAAGGCATTGAACTACCCCAAGGTTCTCCTCCCGACCCACTGGGACAATTTCGAGAAACCGTTCTCAGACGGGCCGCAGGACCTCCGGTCAGTCTTCGGCGACCCGGCCAATCTCGACCTCTGGGTGAAGGAGGTCAAACAGGTCTCGCCGAAGAGCAAAGTAGTGGTGATGAAGTTCTTCGAGTCTTACGCGGTGTGATCCGCGAGCGCCTTGGCCGCTCGTGGTCGACGGTCGCGTGCGTGGGGGTCGAGAAGTCCCGCCACTTAGAGTCTCTGGAGATAGGCGGGACCCCCCAGCTGCGCCATCTGTTCCTCGATCCAATGCGCCCGCTCCTGAACATAGCCGGACGGGCTTCCCACGCGAAAGCGCCTGGGGTTCGGCAGTACCGCCGCCAGGAGGGCGGCTTCGGGCGGCGTGAGCTTGGATGGGGGCTTCTTGAAGAATGCCTCGCTGGCGGCGCGCACGCCGTAGATCCCGTCGCCGAACTCGGCCACGTTCAGGTATACCTCCAGAATCCGCCGCTTCGGCCAGCAGAGCTCCAGCAGCACAGTGAAATAGGCCTCCAGCCCCTTCCGCACATAACTTCGCCCGCGCCAGAGGAACATGTTCTTGGCCACCTGCTGGGTGATCGTGCTCGCTCCGAGCGGCCGACGGCGGGTTTCGTTGCGCTCCACCGCCCCGGCGATGGACCGGAGATCGAAGCCCCAGTGGCGAGGAAACCGCTGGTCTTCCGAGGCTACGACGGCCAGCCGCATCGAGGGCGCGATGCCGTTCCAGTCCGTCCACCGATAGTGGATGGCCACGGGCCGGCCGCGCGCGAAGTTCTCGACGGCCGCCTCGACCATGACGGCGCTGGCGGGCGGCGGCACCCAGCGCAGCGCCAGGACAGGCACGACCGTGACGAGGAGGACACCCAGCAGAGCCCAAGCCAGCAGCCTGCGGAATCGACTCGGCAGCGACCGCTCCCCAGGCACTTTGGTGTCTCCCTCAGATCCTCATCTTGGACGATCGCCGCCTTTGTCACACTCGCTCTCATGGCGGCGCCGGCAGTCGCCACCGCTGACTGCGGACCTTCCGGCGCGGCGCCCGACGCGCCCATGGCCCTGGTGCTCTCCGGCGGAGGCGCCAAGGGCGCTTACGAAGCCGGCGCGGCGGCAGCCTTCGTCGAGCGCGGGCTGCCGATACGGCTGGTGGCGGGCTCCTCGGCCGGCGCGCTCAATGCGGCCATGATCGCCGGCGGCCGAGCCGACCGGCTCGAGGCGATGTGGCGCAGCGTCACACGCGAGCAGGTCTACACGCTGCGCGCGCCGGTGTTCTTTGCGGGCTTCCTGCCCGGCTGGCTCACGATGCTCGCACTGAACGAAACGAGCTCGCTCTTCAACCCGGCGCCGCTGCGCGATCTCATTACCGCCTCACTAGACTTCGACAGGATTCGCACCTCACCCGTGCGCCTGCTGGTGACGGCCACCGATCTGGTCCGTCGCGAGAAGCGGGTGTTCGACAACCGCAGCGTGACGGTGGACGCGCTCATGGCGGCCTCGGCCGTGCCCGGCCTCTTTCCGCCGGTCGAGGTGGACGGGGCGCTGCTGATGGACGGCGGCCTGACCGGCCGCGCGCCGGTGCTCGAGGCGCTCGAGGCGGACGCCTCACTCGCGCGTGCCGTCGTGGTGATGAGCTACGCGCCGGCGGAGCGCGGCGCGGAGCCCACGACCATGCGCGTGGCCCTGGAAGAGAGCTTCGAGCTGATCATGGTCCACCAGATCCGGCGCGACACGGAGCTGGCCCGCCTCCGCTTCCCCGGCGTGGACGTGCAGCTCCTGACGCCCTCGGCACCGCTCCTCCTCCGTCCCCTCGACTTCGACCCCGGCGCGATGGCGCGGCTGCTCGCCCTGGGCCGCGCCGACGCGCTGGCCTGCCTCGAGGCCTGGCAGCGGAAGTGAGCTACTTCTTCCGCGGATCGTCGGCCGGGTTCACGTACGTGATGTCGGTTGGCCCGACTCCGTGCACCTGGATCAGCGCCTCTTCGTTCGTGGTCCATGCATAGTGCGGATGAATGGCCGGCATGGAGAAGAAGCCGCCCGCCGGGATCGATTGCGCCGCTCCGGTGTCGAACTTGGTGCCCAGGCCCAAGTAGAAGGTGCCCGACAGCACCGTGACGTTCTCGATGGCCTTGTGGAAATGTGGCGGCACCTTGTAATTCGCCGGGACCTTGACGCGATACGTGAACGGGCCTTCCTTCCCCGGATCACCCTGGACGATCGCGAGCTGCACACCGGGCGGCAGGGTGGCGGGCTGCACCCACTTGAGCGTGTCCGGGATCGTCACTGTATGAGCGGGCGATTGGGCAAGGCTAGGCGCTGTAATCAGGACGAGAGCGAGTCCAACGAGAAGAATCAGGCGTGGCATGGGGAATCTCCTTTCTTGCTGGCCGATAACTTTGACCGCGCGGGCCGCAATTGTCAAGGCGCACGGGCCCGCGGGCGCGACCTGGAGGGTTAGCGGGCGGGCGCGGCGCCGCAGAGCGTGCGGATCTCCTTCCAGTTGGACTGGGGAAGAAGCTTGACGGGCTGAACCGGGCTCCGGGCCGCCAGCGCCGCGAGCGTGGCCACGCGGTCGCGGCTGGTGGGATGCGTGGAAAGATATCGGAGCGCGCCCGTAGGGTCCGACTCCTTCTTCATCAATGTGTCGAAGAAGGCGATCATCCCGGCCGGATCCACGCGGGCCGCCAGCAGCATCTTCATCCCCTCGGTATCCGCCTCTTCCTCGGCCGCCCGGCTGTAGCCCAGCTGTCCGAGCACGCGCGCGGCCTCGAGCCCATAGGTGAGCGGGCCCGTGACGTCGCCCGTCAGGGCGGCGATGAGCAGCCCCGAGGAGGCGTGCTGGATGATGGACCGCGTCGCATGGCGGTGGAGCACGTGCTGGAGCTCGTGGGCCAGGATGCCGGCCAGCTCTTCGGGCGTCGACGTGCGCTTGAGCAGCCCGCGGAACACGACGACATAGCCGCCCGGCGCTGCGAAGGCATTGACGATCTGCCCGTCCACCACGTAGACGCGGAAGGTATAGGGCGATCGAGGCGCGGCGTCCGTGAGGCGGGACACGATCTCGTTGACCGCGGCATTGAGCCGCGCGTCCTCGCAGCGCCGTTCAGGCGGCGCCAGGTATCCCAGGGCGCTCTGGCCGAGATGCTCTTCCCAGGAGACGGGCACGCGCTCAGCCACGACCGCGGCCAGCGCCGGGATGCCCCAGAAGTAGATCACCGCGGTGAGCGCGACCACGCCGGCGGCCGCAAGGATGGTGAGCCGCAACCGCTGACTCCGCAGGGCGGGGTTGTGGAAGCGCGCGGACAGCTCGGGCGCCAGCTCGTGCAGGCTCAGCAGGAAGCCCAGGTCGGTGACCAGCAGCGCCTCCGGCACCTCCCCGCCCCGCTCGAGGCGGACCTCCTCGCCTTCGTAGAAGCCTTGCGTCTGGCGAATCTCCTTGTACGGCCAGAAACGTGTCCACCCTTTGCCCGTCGTGACCTCCAGCCCCTGGCGCATGAGACGGACGGTGGCTGGATGGCGGATCGCGGTTTGCCCGTCGAGATAATGGGCCTGCCAGTCGGTCTGCATCAGAGTTCGAAACTGCGCCGATGTTCCGTCCCTATGCCGGGACGAGTGACGAGCCAGACGAGGCCCGAGGGAGGAGCCGCCCGAGGCGTACGCGGTTGTACGTTGAGGGTCGGCGACGACCGAGAACGAAGTATGGCGACGTCAATCGGCCCGGCATCACGCGAGGTCGAAGCCGGTGTCGAAGAAACCCGCCAGCCCCTCGCCCGTGGTCGAGGCGTACTGAGCCTGCTGCTGGATGCGCGCCAGATCCAGCGGGCCGACCAGCTCCAGGTACCGGAAGGTGAAGTTGATGTTCCGCACCTTGACCCACGGCCACGCCAGTCCGATGGTGAAGATCAGCATGAGCGCGTTGACGGCGTAGAGCCCGAGCAGGGCGCCCCCCGTCACCGTCGAGCGGAAGCGCGCGGAGGCGAAGAGGGTGTGCTCCCAGAGATAGCGGCGCTTGCGGGCGGCCCACCAGAACCAGCAGAGGCCCAGGGTGAATGGCGTGAGCACGAGAGCGACGACAAAGGCACCCAGCAGGTCCCGGCCCTCGCCGTTGAAGTCGAACCGCTCGTCGCCGAAATACGAGTGGGAGATGAGGTACGCCTGGCGATGGACGAGGAAGTACGGATAGTAGAGCCAGAAGGTCAGGAGGCTCAGGATCGTGGATTTGATGAAGATCTTCATGAGCTCCCACGTCCGGCCGCGGAAGGAGAAGCGGATGCCGCGCCAGGACGTGCGGCTCAAACGATAGCGGCGCGATCCCACGATGGCCACGGGGACGAAGAGATACGCCAGCGCGGTGTAGCCCACCCAGCATCCGATCTTGACGGCCATCGGCACATTGAACTGCGGCACCTTGGCGAGGATCGAGATGGGCAGGAAGAAGACGAGGAAAGCCTTGAGCGTGCCCAGCAAGAGCTCCTTGCCGGTTCCGTGATAGGCGAAGCGGTCGCCCTCGATTTCCGTCTGGCTGAAGATGTACCGGCGCGTCCGAGTCTTGGCCCAGAAGTAGTACCAGCCGAGCGTCCCCAGCGTGAAGAGCACATTGACGATGTGGATGCCGAAGAGCGTGCCACCTTGGCCGCGGAACATCGGCCGACGGACGATCGGCCCGCCCGCCATCTCCGGCGGCGAAGGCTCAGGGGCGCGCGGTCCCGAAGGCGGTGGCTGGAGCGGCGGCGGAGGAGGAGCCGGGACTCGGGGCGGCGCGGGTGGCGGTGGAGGCGCAGGAGCACGCGGCGGCGCGGCAGCCGGCGGTGCCGGAGCGCGTGGCACCTCGGGCGGCGTGGGCGGCGCGATGGGCTCTTCGGCTACCGGCGACTGCTCACGAGGAGCAGATGGCTTCTTGAAAAACGAGGGCTTGCCTGACGGCGGGAGCGCTTGTCCCTCCATGTGGCCACTATGGTCAAAGCCTCGCGGAGAGTCAACTTTTCAGAACGCGGCCGATCCTCCCGCACCGTGAATCATCCGAGAGCGCGATTGGAGCGCGCCGGCCCGCGAGCGACGGCACCGTCCCTCAGCAACCACCGGCCTGCGCGTATCAGCGCCTCGCCCAGCGCGGCCCGAGCGCCATGACCCTTCGGGCGTAGCGATTCGAACAGGGCGGCCCGCGCGCTCGCGGCGCGCAGCTCGGCAAGGCGCGCTTCCACCAACTTTTCCATTCCGTAGCTGTTCATGTCCATTTATGCCTCCCCCCTCCGCCAGCCGTCCCTCACGCCGCTGAGCTGAGCTTGCCGGCTATCCGGCGCGGCATTGGAATCGGCCCGGCCTGCCGGGCCACCCGCCGCGCTCGGGGCATGAGCACGATCCGAAGCCGGGGCGTATCCACGCCATCGCGCTCTGAAAAGAACCGATGCGTGATCCGCACGAGCGCCGCCACGATGGCATCGCTGTCGATCGGCACCGCCATCGAGACCATCCAGCCGTCCCGCCGCGTCTGCCTGACCACAGGGGCCGCGGCCGCGCCCAGCTCGCGATGGATCGCGTCGGTGAGCATGATCTGGCAGGCTATGCGCTCCGTCCGCCTCCGCTCGATGCGCTCGCTGACCCACATCAGTCCCCCAACGCCGAGGAATGGGATCATTGCGATCACGATTGCGACACCCAACTCGAATTCCATGGCTTGGTCACCTCCGTCTACTTAGTGCAACACCGGTGGAGGCGCGATGTGAAACCGGCGGTCGAATCCTTCGGACTGCGCCGGTGGGAGGGCTAGGCGGAGAGCGGATGCAGGTCTGGGCGGCAGGAGGTGCAGGGAACGAGCCCGAGCGCCTCGGCGCGCTCGCGGGACGCGAACAGAGTGAGCGGGCCGATCGGGCGGCGCGCGATCCCCCCGCACGTCGGCAGGCAGTACTCACGCTGCTCGTTCGGGTCGTAGTGATACAGGGCGTGCCGCGCGATATGTGGCGCTTTGGCGGCACGCTCCGTCCGTACGCCTTCCACCGCGAGCAGCTGCTCCTTGAGGCCGAGACGGTTCCCGGCATACCCGGTGAGCTCCCCATGCGCGCCAATGATGCGGTGACACGGCACCACGATTGGCAACGGGTTGTGCCGGAGCGCCTGGGCCACGGCTCGCATGGCGCTCGGATGGCCGATTTCGGTGGCGATCCCGCGGTACGAGGTCACCGCCCCGTAGGGCACCGCGGCGGTAGCGCGCAGCACATCCCGGTGGAAGTCGCTCCGCGCCAGTCGCAGATCGAGCGGCCAGTCGAGGCGCGTGCGCCGGCCTTCCAGATAGGCGATGAGCTCAGCATGCAGCGCCTCGATCGCCGCCCGGTCTTCGACGGCGTCCTCTCCGAGGACACGGTGGACCTCGGCGGCGAGGCCGCGAGTCCGGCCGGTCAGATACCTCACCATCGAGACGCCCAGCTCGGAGCGCGCGATCAGAATGGGCCCTAGCGGCGACGGGAAGATTCCGAAGCTCACGAGCCGGCTGCGAAGATCGGCGAGCCGCGACTCGAGCTCGGCCCGGGCGAGGGTCGGGTCGCCGCCCGGCAGCGGGGCGTCCCTGAGCCTCCCCACGAACCCCTCGACCGCGCGGTAGCGCTCGAGCTCCTCGTGGCACGCCGTGCAGACGCCCACGTGGCGGCCGACGCGCTCGGCGACGGCCCGCGACGCCTCGCCGGCGGCCACGACCGGCAGGTCGGGCTCGATCTCGCGGCAGACAGGATGTGGATGACTCATGGCTTAGGCTCCGTCTCGACCAGGGCCAAGCCCTCCAGGCCCCGGCGAATCTTCCGCAGGGCCTGGAAGACGTGGGCCCGTGCACTGTCGGCCGAACAGTCGAGATTCGCGCCGATTACCGCGTAGTCCAGGTCGTGCATCTTCCGCATGGTGAACGCGAGCCTTTGTTTCAAGGGCAGGCCCGCGATAACCGCCTCGATCCGGGCGCGCGCCTCGCCGGCCGCGGCCTCACTCTCCGGCCAGGCTGAGTCCACCTCAGGCCGCTCGAGGGCCGCGGCCAGGTGGGCCCGCAGCCGTCGCTTCTGCGCCCGGAAGTGGTTCCGGGACAGATTGGTCGCAATGGAGAAGAGCCAGGCGCGCACATTGGAGTCCGGCGGCAGCGAGCCGTGGGCGCGAAACGCGCGCAAAAAGGTCTCCTGCGAGAGGTCATCGGCCTCGCTTGGGCGGGCCGTGATCCGCAGCAGATACCGCCGGATCTCCGCGTGGTGCGCCGCCACCACGGTTTCGAAGGCGTCATCAGCCATCACTCTATCCATACAACACCGGGGTCAGATGGATGTGAAATGGGGCCCGGAAGCCCAGCGGGGCTCCCCAAGCCCCCGCCGGGCGGGGCGGTCAGGCCGGAGAGAGCCGCTTCTCCAGGTGTCGGGCGTAGCGGGACATGGAATAGGTACAGATCCAGTAGACCACGGCGATGAAGAGATAGAGCTCGAAGGGTCGGATCTCACGGTTATTGACCACTTGGGCGGCCTTGGTGAGATCCATGAAGCCGATGATGGAGGCGAGCGAGGTGTCTTTGAAGAGCACGATGAACTGGGTGACCAGGGACGGGATCATGTTCTTCAGCGCCTGCGGCAGCACCACGGAGCGCATGGTCTGAGCCCCGGAGAGCCCCACGGCGGTGGCCGCCTCGACCTGGCCGCGCGGCACCGACTGTATGCCGGCACGCACGATCTCGCCCAGATAGGCCGCCTCGAAGATGACGAAGGCCGAGAGCGCTACCCAGAACTCCGGGATGGATCGATTGAGGACCACAGGGACGACGATCCAGATCCAGAAAATCACCATGACCAGCGGGACGCCACGGAAGAACTCGACGTAGAGCGTCGCCGGCAGCCGGATCCAGCGCTGGGGCGCCAGCCGGCCGATGCCGATGAAGATGCCGAGGATGAAGCCGAGGATGATGGCCGGGATGGCCAGTCGCAGGGTGCCGCCCACGAAGTTCCCGAAGCCCAGGAAGCCCTGGATCATCAGGAAACCCAGGTTGCGCCAGATGACGCCCAGGTCGAGCATCAGTTCTGGCTGGGGGGGAGCGGCGCCGCTCCTCCCCCAGACCCCCCCATCACACCAGATCTCAACGCGCCGCGGTCCCTCATTGCCGTCGCTTCCCGGCCGTGATGAGCCCGGGGATAGCGGTGCGCCGCTCCACCCAGCCCATGATGGTTGCGATGGACACGCAGAGCACCAGGTAGATCAGCGTGCCGGCCGTCAGGGCCTCGATGGCTCTGGCCGTATAGGTCTCGATCTGGCGTGTCTGGAACGTGAGCTCCGCCACGCTGATGGTCAGCGCCAGCGAGGAGTTCTTGAGCAGGTTCAGCGACTCGCTGGTGCCCGGCGGGATGATGAGGCGCAGCGCCACCGGCAGGATCACGTACCGGTACGCCTGGAAGGTCGTGAGGCCCGAGGCCGTCGAGGCCTCGAACTGGGTCCGCGGAATGGACTGGATGCCGGAGCGGAGGACCTCGGAGAAGCGCGCTCCGCTATAGACGCCGAGAGCGCAGACCGCGGCCCAGAACTCGAGCCCATGCCCGAACAGCCATTCCTGCGTCGCGCCGGGCAACAAGGGCGGCACGGCGAAGTACCAGAAGAACATCCAGACCAGCAGCGGGACGTTGCGGAAGAACTCCACGTAGAAGGTGGCCAGCGCCCTCAGCGGCCTGAACTTCACCGTCCGCAACGCCCCAGACACGATGCCCAGGACGACGGCGAGCAGCCAGGCCAGCGCCGACAGCTCGAGCGTCGTGATGAGCCCGCTCAGCAGCCACTGACCGGACTCCCCCGTCCACAGCACCGACCAGTTGAACTGGTATTTCACGTCAGCCTGTCCCCCTCAGCGGTTGAAAGGACATGCCGTTCCCTCTCCCTTACAGGGAGAGGGTCAGGGGTGATCACTGAATGGCCTCGTCTGCGCGCAGCAGCAGCGACGGCGGGATCGTCAGTCCGAGCGTCTTGGCGGTCTTGAGGTTGATGACCAGCTCGAACTCCGTCGGCTGCTCCACGGGCAGGTCGAAGACCTTTCCCGCCTGCTGCGCGGAGGCGGCGACGGGAGACAGGAGAACAGCCAGGACGATCGCGAGGACTGCCCGGATGGCGATTCGAGCCATGCGTCTCACTATTATCCGCCCCTCACCCTGCCCTCTCCCCCTCGCGGGGGAGAGGGACTATGGTTTCACTCCGCGCCCTCTCCCCGCGATGGGGAGAGGGTGACGAAGGGAAGCGGGCTAGGCGTTACTTCGGCACCACCTGGAGCAGCATGAAGCTGCGCACCTGGGGCGTCATCGGATAGGGCAGCTCGCCCTTGGGGCCGAACCACTTGTCGTAGAGCTCGAAGAACTTGCCTGACTCGATTCCTTCCATCAGGCCGTTGTTGACCGCGGCGCGGAAGTCGGACTCGTTCTTGCGCATGGCCATGCCATAGGGCTCGTAGGAGTAGAACTCCCCCACGATGTCCCATTGCGCCGGATTGGGCGCCTTGAGCTTGAGGCCGGCCAGCTGGATGCCGTCATTGGTATAGGCGTCCACCTGCCCCTGCAGCAGGGCCTGGAAGGCCGCCGGCTGGTCGGGGAACTCGCGGAGCTGAGCCTTCGGCGCCTGCTCGCGGACGATCCGGGCATTGGTCGAGCCCTGCTGGGCCGCGATGCGCTTGCCGTCGATGTTCTTGATGCCCTTGATCGGGCTGCCCTTCTTGACCAGGAACTGGGCGCCCGTCACGAAGAACGTCAGGGAGAAGTCCACGCTGTCACGCCGGACGCGCGTGTCCGTCATGGTGCCGGCGATGAGATCGACGGCATTCGAGGACAGCAGCGGGATGCGAGTGGGCGGCGTGGACTCTTTCTTCTCGATCTTGATCGTTTTGCCGATCTTCTTCTCTATCGAGGGCTTGACCAGCTGCTCCACGAGATCGATGGTAAAGCCCACCCACTCGTTCTTGCTGTTCACGTAGGCGAACGGCGGCGAGCCCGTGCGCGTCCCGATCGTCAGCGTCTCCGTGCGCGCGATCTTTTCCAGCGTGGTCTCGGCCAGCGCCGGCGCGACGCCCGCGCCCAGCACCGCCAGAGC
>JBKPCB010000147.1:0-20935 GCA_046727155.1 Candidatus Methylomirabilota bacterium
CAGCGGGCGGCTGCCGTCACCCGAGCCGGCCCCCGCCCAGCTCACCGCAAAGCGAGGGGCACCGCCACGGCCGGCTGGCCACGCATGCACTTCGGGCTTGCCGTCGTCGGTCACCTCGCCGAGCAGCGCCGGGGCCGATCCGGTGACGCCGCCGCTCCATCCGTACATCCGCAGCGATCCCGACTGGCGGACGCCCTCGAGACTAAACAGCCCGAGCGTGAGCGCCCGCGCGCCGCCCGGACGCTCGACGGGCGCCACGCGGAAGAGCGCCCCGCCCCAGGCCGCGCTGAAGCCCTCGAGGCGCTCCTGAAGAAACGGCGCGGAGGCGAAGGGCCCGCCGCTCTGGAGGCTCTCGAGAATTTCCGCATCGACCAGCCCGTAGATCTCGCTCAGCGCGCGCTGTGCGGCTTCGGAGCCGGGCGGCGCCGGCGCATTGAGATGTCGCTGAACCAGCTCCCGGAATTCCTCGAGGCGGTCAGCCGGCGCCGCGCTCGCGGCTCCGCCGAGCACGAGCAGCACAGCGATCCGGAACGCGGCGCGGATTCGCACGCGGGTAGCGTACAATGGGCGGGCATGCTCCGCATCCTCGATCGCTACGTCTACAAAGAGCTGGCCCCGCCCTTCGCGATCGGCGTGGGCGTCTTCACGTTCTTCCTCGTCATCGACCGCATCTACCAGCTCACCGATCTGGTCATCACCAAGAGCGTCCCGCTCGGGCTGGTCCTCCCGCTGCTGATTTACATGCTGCCCTCATTCCTCGGCCTGACCCTGCCCATGGCCCTGCTCGTCGCGGTCCTTCTCGTCACCGGCCGGCTTGCCGGCGATCTCGAGGTGGCGGCGCTCAAGGCGTCGGGCATCAGCCCGCTCCGCCTCTTCGTTCCCTTCATCGTCGTGGCCTTCGTCGTCATGCTGGCGATCGCGTGGCTCACCCTGTTCGTGAACCCGTGGTCCAGCGGCGCCTTCCAGGGCCAGCTCTTCAAGATCCTACAATCGCGCGCGTCCACCGGCATCAAGGAGCGCACCTTCAGCGCGAGCTTCGGCCAGTTCGTCATCTATGTCCAGGAGGTGAGCGCCTCCCAGGTCGGGCTGAACGGCGTGCTGGTCTCGGACGAGCGCAATCCGCAGCGCTCACGGATCGTCGTCGCCCGCGAGGGGCGGCTCCTCACGGATGAGGCCAAGCGCCGCATCACGCTGCGATTCATCGACGGTTCGGTCAGCGAGACCGACGTGGGCGACCGGCACCGGTTCCGACAGACCCTCTTCAGCCTCTACGACATGACCCTGCCGCTGGAGTCGCCCTTATCCGCCGCGTCGCGCGAGGAGAAGCCGGAGAAGCAGCTGCCCCTCCGCCAGCTCCTCGATGAGGCGGACCGTCTCCAGCGCGAGGGCCAGATCGCGGCACCGTACTACGTGGAGTTCCAGAAGCGCTTCGCCCTGCCCGTGGCGGCCCTGGTGTTCGTCCTGGTGGGTTACCCGCTCGGCGTCCGCTCCCATCGCGGCGGCCGCTCCGTGGCCCTCGCGCTGAGCTTCGGCATCGTCGTCTCCTACTACGTGGTCTTCACTGCGCTCGAGGGCATGGCGCTCCGCGGCCGGCTGCCGGCCGCGCTGGCCGTCTGGCTCCCGAACGCCGTGTTCTTCGCGCTGGGCTTGTCTCTCCTGCGCGCGGTGACCGTCGGGGTGTCCACGGCCTGGCTCGATCTCTTCTGGCGGCTGCGGGCCAAGTTCGAGCCGCGGCGGTCGGGCCGCGTCGTGAGGCCGCGCACCGTGCGCCGGCTGGCGCGCTTCCGCGGCCCGCGCGCGTCCACCTACCTGTTCGACCGCTACCTCGTCCGCGAGTACGTGGTTTTTCTCGGCATCGGCACCCTGGTCGGCGCGGTGCTATTCCTCGTCGTGGACCTGCTCCAGACCCTGGACCGCTTCCTCCGGGTAAAGCCGTCCTTCGTCTATATCTTCCAACACTTCGCCTACCGGCTCCCCGCCGAGCTGTACAAGGGGCTGCCGATCATCGTGCTGATCGCGACGGTCTTCCTCTTCCTCACGCTCACGCGCCAGCGGGAGCTGGACGCGATGAAGGCGGCGGGCGTGAGCCTCTACCGGCTCAGCGTCCCGGTGCTGATCACCGCCCTGGCCATCACCGTCGCGGCCGTGATCTTCCAGGAGACGGCCCTGCCCGATCTGAATGCCAAAGCGGAGGAGGTCGACCGGGTGAAGATCCGGGGCCAGCTGCCCCGGCATCTGCAGCGCCAGACGCAGATCTGGTACCGCTCATCCGACACGCGCTTCTGGCGCATGGCGCTGCTGGACCCCGCCGGCCGCTCGATGGAAGGGGTCATGGTCATGGACATCGACCGGGACTTCCGGCTCGTCAACCGCCTCGACGCGCGTGCGGCCCGGTGGACGCCGGACGGCTGGCTCTTGACCGACGGCGTCTACCGGCAGATCGGGCCGCTCAATCGCCTGAACTCGGAGGCGTTCGACTCGCGGCTGGTGGTCATGCCCGAGCACATCGACGATTTCATCCAGGTGCAGAACGCGCCTGACACGATGAGCTTCCTCGAGCTGCGCGCCTACGTGGCGAAGCTCCGGGAGGGCGGGCACCAGGTGGGAAAGTACCTTGTGCAGCTCTACTCGAAGCTCTCCTTCCCCCTGGTGAACGTGATCATGGCGCTGGTGGCGATTCCCTTCGCCCTGGTCTCGCCACGCAGCGGCGGGCGGGCCATGGGGATAGGCGTCGCCATTGCCATCGCGGTGGCCTATTGGATGGTGCATTCCATGGCGCTGGCCTTCGCCCAGGCCGACCTGCTCCCCCCCGCCCTGGCGGCCTGGACGGCCAATATCGTCTTCGCGGGGCTTGGAACGGCCCTCTTCCTGAGCTCCCGCACCTAGACCGGTTCCGGCGGGAGGCGCGCGGGCCGCCCCGTGCGGCCGTGCGGAGTGGGACCCCCGAGTCCCGCCCGCAGCTCAAGGCAGTTCGAGCCGAGGGACGGCCGAGCGCCCTGGGCGCGCGCGTCACGAGGCGAGGGCTGAGTTGAATCTGCGTTCGGGCGAGTGGGTGACGGCGCCGGCCGGGCGGGGCGGCCCGCAGCGACAGGACCCGCCAACCGCTAGCGCCGTTCGCGCAGCTGGCGCAGCGTCTCCTCCAGCCGCTTCTGCTCCTGACCGTATGTTCCCCAGTCCCCCCGGCGCAGCGCGTCCTGCGCCTTCTGCCACGCATCCCACGCCCGCTGGATGAGGCCGCTCAGTGCCCCGTCCATTGCCGGCCCCGCCGCGGCCCCGCGCTCCGGCGCCCGCACCGCGGCCTCATCGCCCCGGATCCGGCCCCCGAAAATGCGCCCGAGGGCGGCTTCCAGCGTCGGCTCCATGGCGATCTGATTGCCGTAGGCCACCACCACGCGGCGCAGCTCCGGCAGGGCGCTCTGTTCCGCCGCCAGGTACAGCGGCTGGACGTAGATCAGCGACTGCTCGATGGGGATCGCGAACAGGTTGCCCGGGATCACGCGCGACCCGCGCTGGTTCCAGAGGGAAACCTGCTGGGAGATCACCGGGTCCTGGTTGATCCGCGCGTCGATGTTCCGCGGGCCATAGACCAGCTTCTGCTTCGGGAAGGTATACGCAATGATCCGGCCGTAATTGGGCGGGTCCATGCGCGCCGCCAGCAGCGCGATCATATTGTCGCGGCCGCTCGGGCTGAACGGCGAGAGCAGAACGAACTCCTCGCGCGGCTCCCCCGGCAGCCGCATGACGGTGAAGTACGGCTCCATGGCTTGCTCCCGCCCTTCGTGTGCCAGGCGCGGCACCACCCAGAGATCCTCGCTGTTGAAGAAGACCTGCGGATCCTCCATGTGGAAGCGCGCGTACATGAGCGCCTGGATCTTGAAGAGATCCTCGGGGTAACGGATGTGGGCCTGGAGGTCCTTGGACATGTCCCCCAGCGGCCGGAACATCCCCGGAAAGGCCTTGGCGTACGTCCGGATCAGCGGATCTTCCGGGTCCGCGATGTAGAAGGTCAGGGTGCCGTCGTAGGCATCCACGGTGGCTTTCACGGAGTTCCGGATGTAATTCCCCCACCCGCGCACCGGCGACGAGTACGGGTACCGGTCGCTCGACGTGTAGGCGTCGATCATCCACATCAGGCGCCCGTCGGCGGTGATGACGATGTACGGGTCCCGGTCGAAGCGGAGGAAGGGCGCCGCCTGCTCCACGCGCCCGTGGATGTCGCGGTAGATCATGACTCGGCTTTCGACCGTCAGGTCGTCCGAGAGGAGCACGTTCTTCTCGCCGAATCGGATCGCGAAGATCAGCTTCCGTAGGAGCGAGTTGACCGGAATGCCGCCGCGGCCCTCGTAGCGGGTATAGACGTTCTGGTCGCCCGACGGGTAGTCCAGCTCCTGCGACTTCGTCCGCACGAACACGAAGTCATTGCCGATCTCGCCGTAGTAGATGGCCGGGCGCGTGACCTTGGGCATTCCGCTGCCGGCCGGCGGGATGTCCTTGAGGAAGAATTCCGGCTGGCCCTCCGGGCTGATGCGGTTCACGGGACTCGCCACGAGGCCGTAGCCGTGAGTGTAGGTCAGGCGCTCGTTGATCCAGCCCCGGCTGGGCAGGTCCCGGTAGGACAGCTCGCGGGGCGAGAGCATCACCTGCCGGTATTCGCCGTTGACCGTGTACCGGTCCACGTCCACGTCCCGGAACTTGTAGTACGTGCGGATCTCCTGGAGCTTCTCGTAGGTGACCCGCAGCGGGCGATGGTCCCAGAGGCGGATGTTCTTGATCGTGGCGCTGTTGCGCTCGAGCGCCGCCGCTGTGAGGTTCTCGTCGGCTGCGAACTCCTTCTCCGCCACCCGGTCGAGCCCGTAGGCGTTCCGCGTCATCCGGATGTAGTGCTGGATGTACGGCCGCTCCGCCTCGAGTTCATTGGGCGTCACGCGGAACCGCTGGAGGAGCGCCGGATAGAGGCCGAGTCCAAAGACCCAGACCACCACGAGCACCACGAGGCCGGCCACCAGGAAGAACCAGCCGGGGCGGACGATCTGCAGCGCGCAGGCGGCGGCGCAGAGCACGGCCAGAACCGCGAGGAGCTGTAGGACGGGCAGCGCGGCGTGAACGTCGGTATAGGACGCGCCGAAGACCACGCCCCGCGGGGAATAGAGCAGATCGTAGCGATCGAGCCAGAATCCCACGGCGCGCAGCAGGAGCACCAGCGACGCCAGTCCGAGCAGATGGGTTCGGGATCCGGCGGCGAGCCGCGGGCCGCGCGCCGTCAGCACCAGGCTCCGTTGCAGGACGTAGACCACCGCGGCCAGGACGACGGTCGCGAGGACCAGCGTGGTCGCCCAGCTATACAGCAGGCGCCAGAAGGGCAGCTCGAAGACGTAGAAGCCGATGTCGCGCTGGAAGAGCGGATCCACGCGGCCGAAGGCGGTCCGGTTCAGGTATTCGAGGACGGTGTCCCAGGCGGCCGTCGCCCGCATTCCGGAGAAGAAGGCGATCACCGCGACCACGGGCACCAGCAGCCGCCGCACCAGAGGTTCCAGGATCGCCCGGCCGGGCAGCCCCAGCTGATCCTCGAGCTCCCAGAGGACATCCGGCGCCGCGGTCCGCGCCGCGACGGAGAGGTTGGCGAACAGGAAGATGAACACGACGGCGAAGACGCCGAGGAAGAGCCAGCTGCTCAGCGTGAGCCGCGTGGTGAAGACCTGGCTGAGCCCCACCTCCTGGAACCAGAGCCAATCGGTGTACAGCGGCACAGCCTGGCCCAGGAAAACGAGGACCAGGAATCCCAGGAGGAGCCAGAGGCCGATGCGGGGGCGGCGTATGCCGGCCGCGGACGCCCCCGGGAGGTGTCGAGCCAAGCGGCCGGGCCCCTAGGTCCCGTGAGTCCAGGAGGAGAGGTAGGCCTCCTGCTCGGGAGTGAGGTCGTCGATCTGCACGTCCATGGACGCCAGCTTGAGCCGGGCGATCTCCAGATCGATGTCGCGAGGAACGCCGTAGACCTTCTTCTCGAGCCGCGGCCCGTTCTTGGCCATGTACTCGGCGGACAGCGCCTGGTTGGCGAAGCTCATGTCCATCACCGCCGCCGGGTGGCCCTCGGCCGCCGACAGGTTGATGAGCCGCCCCTCGCCCAGGACGTAGAGCCGCTTGCCGCCTCGAAGCACGAACTCCTCGACGAAGGGACGGACGGCCCGGCGGGACTGGGCCAGCTTGGCCAGGGCCTCCAGGTCGATCTCGACGTTGAAGTGGCCCGAGTTGGCCAGGATGGCGCCGTCCTTCATCTTGACGTAATGCTCCTGGCGGATCACCGACATATTGCCGGTGACGGTGACGAAGATGTCCCCGATCTCCGCCGCCCGCGCCATCGGCATGACCTGATAGCCGTCCATCACCGCCTCGAGCGCCCGCATCGGGGCCATTTCGGTGACGATCACGTGTGCGCCCATCCCGTGGGCCCTCGACGCCACCCCGCGCCCGCACATGCCATAGCCGGCCACCACGAGGCTCTTGCCCGCCAGCAGGACATTGGTCGCCCGCAGGATGCCATCGATGGTTGACTGGCCCGTTCCGTAGCGATTGTCGAAGAGGTGCTTCGTGTCGGCGTCATTGACCGCGATCACCGGGAAGGCCAGCACGCCCTCCTTCTCCATGGCCCGCAGCCGGATGACCCCAGTGGTGGTCTCCTCTGTGCCGCCGATGACGCCCGCGGCCAGGCCCTTGCCCGCGTTGCTCTCGCCATGGAGCTGGGAGATGAGGTCGGCCCCGTCATCCATCGTCACCTGAGGCCGCGTCTTGAGCACCGCCTCGAGGTGGCTGTAGTAGCGCTTGTTGTCCTCGCCCTTCTGCGCGAAAACCGGGATCCCGTACTCTTTCACGAGCGCCGCCGCCGTGTCGTCCTGGGTGCTGAGCGGGTTGGAGGCGCAAAGGGCGACCTGAGCGCCGCCCGCCTTGAGCGTGATCATCAGCACCGCGGTTTCCGTGGTCACGTGCAGGCACGCGCCCAGCCGGATGCCTTTGAGCGGCTGCTCTTTGCCGAAGCGCTCGCGGACCTGTCGGAGCACCGGCATCGATTGCTCGGCCCACTCGATCTTGAGCTTGCCGGCCCCGGCCAGTGAGAGCTCCTTCACATCATGGTCGGTCATGAACTCGTCCTTTCCTGGTGTCGATCGCGCAGAGACCCCGTGACCGATCGGGTCGGCCGCGGGGCCTCGGGAAGTTCAACGATTGGCTTCAGATTCCGGCGTCGTCGCGGAGGTCCTTGACGCGATCCGTGCGCTCCCAGGTGAACTCGGGCTCGCTGCGGCCGAAGTGCCCGTAGGCCGCCGTCTTCTTGTACATCGGCCGGCGGAGGTCGAGGTATTTGATGATACCGGCGGGAGTAAAATCGAAATGCCGCCGGATCATCTGCTCGAGCTTGGCCGTGGAAACCTTCCCGGTGCCGAAGGTATCCACCATGATCGAGACAGGATCGGCCACGCCGATAGCGTAGGCCACCTGCACCTGGGCGCGTTCGGCCAGTCCCGCCGCCACGATGTTCTTGGCCACGTGCCGGGCCATGTAACACGCGGACCGGTCCACCTTCGTCGGATCCTTGCCCGAGAAAGCGCCGCCGCCGTGCGGGCAGGACCCGCCGTAGGTGTCCACGATGATCTTGCGTCCCGTCAGGCCCGTGTCGCCCATGGGCCCGCCGGTGACGAAGCGTCCGGTCGGGTTGATGTGGTAGACGACCTTCTTCGGATCGACGAGCTCGCGCGGGATGGTCGGCAGAACGACCTGCGCGATGATCTCCTCGCGGATCTTCTCGAGCGTGACGTCGGGGCTGTGCTGGGTGGAGATGACCACGGTCTCGACGCTCACAGGCTTGCCGTCGGCGTACCGGACGGTGACCTGGCTCTTGCCGTCCGGGCGGACAAAGTCGAGTTGCCCGCTCTTGCGCACCTCGGTGAGCCTCTGGCACAGCTTGTGGGCCAGCATGATCGGCAGCGGCATGAGCTCCGCGGTCTCGGTGCACGCGTAGCCGAACATCAAGCCTTGGTCGCCCGCCCCCAGCTTGTCCACGCCCATGGCGATGTCGCCCGACTGCTCGTCGATGGCCGTGATGACGCCGCACGTTTCGTAGTCGAAGCCGTATTTGGCACGCGTGTATCCGACCTGCTTGATTGTCTCGCGGGCGATCCTGGGGATGTCCACATAGCAGGTCGTTGTGATCTCGCCCGCGACGACCACCAAGCCCGTGGTCAGCAGGGACTCGCAGGCGACCCGCCCGGTTGGGTCCTGCGCCAGGATGGCGTCCAGCACCGCGTCGGAGATCTGGTCGGCGATCTTGTCCGGATGCCCTTCGGTCACCGACTCGGATGTGAACAGGTGTTCCTCACGCGCCATTCGTTCCCTCCCTTGAGCGGCGTTTCGAACCGCAGTTACGGAACTTTAGCATGCCCTCATGCGGCCCTCAAGGGGAATCCCCTTTTCGGGCGGCTGCGAGTGACACGCGCACCGTTGCGCCCCACGTCTCGCCGGGCCCGAGGCGCACGGGCCAGCTCAGCAGCAGCGCCGAGCCCTGATAGATGCGCTCGAAGCCGCCCTCGGAGAGCGACACGGTCTCGACCGGAGCCCAGGCGATCTCGCCGGCCTGGCTCAAGCCCAGCGCGAGCTCGCACCCCACCCATTCGTCGACCATGACGAGCTCGCCCGCGTGCTCGAGCCGACCCCGGCTCCCGAGCGACGGCCGATCCGGCAGGCGAAAGTACCGTCCCGCCGCCGCGCCCGCCGTGAGCGCGAGATTGAATTCCGTCGCCCACCGGCCCACGAGCGCTTCACCGCCACGCCAGCTCAGGCGGTAGCTCACCTCGAAGGCGGCGTCCGTCGCGTCCACCGCCACGGTTCGGGTCATTTCGAGCGGGACGCCATCGACACCGTCGATCGTGAAGATCACTTCGACGCGTTCGGGCGTCGCGGTGACCGAATACGCCAGGGCCCGGTCGCCGATCGCCATCGGGGCGGCGTCCCAGGGATTGAGCGGATCCGGCGTCACACCGTCGGCGATGAGCCCTTCGCGCAGCGACGCGCGCCGGAGCGAGTCGTAGTGCAGCAGGGCCGACAGGCCTGCTTCCTTGGAAGAGGTTGGCCCGTGAATCGTTCGGACCTCCCCGCCGCCGGCCGCCGCCGTGTCGCGGTCCTTGACCTGGCTGTGATAGGCCTCGCGGCGCCGGGTCAAGACATCGCCCACGTCGAGCCGTCCCGCCCGCCAGACCAGCTCCGTCAGGGTGCCGCCCGTCTCGGGTCGCAGGACCAGAGCCAGATGCGCATTCCGCACCGTGAGCTCGGGACATCCGTCGCCGTTGATGTCCAACTGCTCCCATTCCACGCCGAGGCGCCGGCGCGGCGATTCCAGCAGAGCCTCGCACTCGATGAGCGCGGACCTGACCGCGCGGCGCAGATGAGGCAGATAGCAGCCGCCGAACACGCCATGCCAGTACGCGTCGTTCGCCTGGCCGCGCCAGAGGCGATCGCGCGCCTCGAGCAGCCGCTCATGGCCGGGCTGCTGCCTTAGGCCGGCCCGCACGCGGCTCGACAGCGCCAGCATCTTCCAGTAGGCGTCGGCCACCTCCGGATACTTTACGAGGAACGCGCGCCAAAACCCTCCACGCAACAGCCGCACCAGCCGCTCTCCGTCCGGCAGCGCCCTCAATCGCTCGCGGCATTCCTCGAGCTCCTCGGCGGCCGCCGCCGGCAGCGCCCACTCGCCCATTTCCGTGTAGGACGCCGCCGGCAGGTAGACGCGGCCGCTGGGGCGATGAGAGTCCATATACCGGGAGAAGGTCGAAATGGTCAGCCACGGGGCATCGCGCAGCGCCTCGAGGAACCGGACCAGCCACCGCTCGCCGTAGACCAGCCTGTCGGTACCGGGCCAGGTGCCGAACTTCTCCCCGTCGTCGACCAGCGACACGGCGCCCGCGTCGCGGCGCGAATCGAGGTATCGCAGGCTCTCGCCCGGATCGGCGAACGGCACCAGGTAGCGCAGCCGCTGGTTGATCGGAAAGACGGCGACCGTGGCGCCCTGCTCCTCGGTCACGTAGTAGCCGCCGAGCGCATCGGGCTCCATGCCGACCAGAGCAAAATGAGCATCGTCCAGAAGCACGTACTCGACGCCCGCTTCCCGAAGCGCCTTGGGCAGGTGGGGCTCCCAGACGCGCTCCGCCAGCCACATCCCGCGCGGCGTCACGCCGAATTCGGCGCGCAGAAGCTCCGTCAGCGCCTGGATCTGTCCGATCTTGTCCCAGTCGGGCAGCATCGGCAGGATCGGCTCGTAGAAGCCTCCCGTGAGCAGCTCGACCTGGCCGTCGGCGACCAGCCGACCCAGGAGATCGAATGTCGGGCGGACGCGCTCGCGCAGGAACGTCAGGAGCCCGCCTGAGAAGTGAACCGTCAGCGAGAAGCCGCCGACCTCGCGGAGCGCGGCAAGAAACGGATGGTAGGCGCGGCGGATGGCGTCTTCGACAACGGAGTCGAAGTTGCCGGCGGGCTGGTGGTTGTGGACCCCGAACAGGAAGTGTAGCCCATCACTCACGGTCGAGATCCCGGTGGCGGACCAGCGGCTCGAAGCCCAGGCCCTGCAGCACGCTCCGCAGCGCCTCGACCAGCGTCACGGAGCGATGCCGTCCTCCCGTGCAGCCGATGGCGATCGTGAGATAGGCCTTCCCTTCGCGCTGGTAGAGCGGCAGCAGGAAGCGCACGAGATCCTCGAGGCGGGCCAGCAGCTGGCGGCTCTCGTCCCCAGCCAGGACGAAGTCCTTCACCGACGCGTCACGCCCGTCCAGAAGCCGCAGCGCGTCCACGAAGTGAGGATTGGGCAGGAAGCGGACATCGAACACGAGATCGGCGTCGTACGGGATGCCGTGCTTGTAGCCGAACGAGATCAGCGAGACGGTCAGCGCATCCCGCTTGCCGGGGGCGCCGTAGGACTCCACCATCTGCTCCTTGAGCTGGTGGACGGTGAGTCCGGAGGTGTCGAGAATCCGGTCGGCGGCCTCGCGCAGATGAGCGAGCGCCTTGCGCTCGGCGCGGATCCCATCGACCACGCTCCCCTCGCCCGCCAGGGGATGGCGCCGCCGGGACTCGTGGTAGCGGCGCACCAAGGTCTCCTCCGCGGCCTCCAAAAAGAGCACTTCCGCGACGTGGCCACTGGCGCGCAGCTCCTGCAGCGTCTCCAGGATATGGGCAAGGTACTCACCCTCCCGCACGTCGATGCCCAGCGCGATCTTCCGGATTGCGCGGTCGGAGTGGGCGCAGAGCTCCGCGAAGGTTGGGATGAGCGTGGTGGGCAGGTTGTCCACGCAAAAGTAGCCCAGATCCTCGAGGCACTTGATCGCGTAGCTCTTTCCGGCTCCGGACAGCCCGGTGACGATGACAAAGCGAATCCGATCTTCGGCGGCGGGCGCGCGCGGGGCCGTGCTCATCCCCGAACGTGCCGTTGGCGGCGCATCACTGGGACTCGATCAGCCCGAATCCGCCCCCGCGCCGGCGGTAGAGGACGCTCACCGAATCGGTCGTCGCGTTGGTGAAGAGCAGGCACTCGTCTCCGCTGGCCCGAAGCTGCTCGACCGCATCGACCACCGACATGGGTTTGACCGGAACCTGGCTTGTCCGGACGTCAGGAAGCGCGCCGCCGGTCCCGGGGCCGCCGTCCGGTGGCGGCAGGGGCTGGCGCCGGACGGTGGCCCCCTTGCGGTCCTTGAGACGCTCCTTGAGGGCCCGCCCCTGCCGGAAGAGGGCGTCAATGGCCATATCCACCGCGACGGCCAGGTCCCCGGCCGTCTCGACACTCCTCAGCGTGTGCTTCTTGGCGACCACGGTGAGCGCCGCCGTCCGGCGGTGCTTTTCCTTGGAGAGCACGACTTTCATCTCCACGATCTTCGGCAGGATGGGCTCGAGCTTGGTCAGCTTGTGGGTGACGGCATCCTTATAGGTCTTCGACACGGTCAGCCCGCGCGCGCTGATGATGACCTGCATCCGGAGGCTCCTATTTCTTCTTGGCCTGCAGCCGGCGCTGATGGGACGGCAGGACGCCGAGCTCCTCGCGGTACTTGGCCACGGTCCGGCGCGCGATGTTCAGCCCCTGCCCGTGGAGGGCCTGGGCGATTTCCTGGTCGGAGAGCGGCTTGACCGGATCCTCTCCGGCCACCATGTCGCGGATCGTCTTCTTCACCGCGACCGAGGACACCATGGAGCCGTTGTCCGACGCGATGCCGCTGTGGAAGAAGAACTTGAGCTCGAACAGGCCCTGCGGTGTCTGGACGTACTTGTTGGTGGTGACCCGGCTGATGGTGGACTCGTGCATGCTGATGTCGTCGCCCACGTCGCGGAGGGCCAGCGGTCGTAGATGGACGAGGCCTTTGTCCAGGAAGTCGCGCTGGAACTTCACCAGACTCTGGGCAACCTTGCGCAGCGTCCGCTGCCGCTGCTCCACGCTCTTGATCAACCAGACCGCGGAGCGCAGCTTCTGTTCCACGTACTGCTTGGCCTCGTCTCCCGACCGGCGGAGCAAGGAGCGGTACAGTGAGTTGACCCGCAGCCGAGGGATGCCTTCCTCGTTGAGGATGACGACGTAGTCGTCACCGACCTTCTGGATCGTCACGTCGGGCACGACGTAGCGCGAGTCATTGGAGCCGAACTTGCGTCCGGGCTTCGGCTCGAGTCCCTGGATCTCCTCGACCGACTCCATGATTCGGTCGAGCGGCAGCTTCATCGCCCGCGCGATCTCGGCGTAGCGGCGCCGCTCGAGATCCTCGAAATGCTTTTCGAGGATCTCGACGGAGACCGGATCCTGCTCGGCCTCGGCCGTCAGCTGCAGCAGCAGGCATTCCTGCACGCTCCGCGCCGCCACGCCGGTGGGATCGAAGCCCTGGATGAGCGTGAGGATCTGCTCCACGTCCTCCACGGCCGCGCCGGTCCCCTTGGCGATCTCGGCGCACTCGGCCCGGAGATAGCCGTCGTCATCCAGGTTGCCGATGATGGCCTCGCCGATGCGGAACCGCACGGGATCGTCGGTGGCGAGCCGGAGCTGCTCCACGAGATGCTCGGCCAGGTTGGTGTCGGTCCGTCCGAGATTCTCGAAGGGCAGGTCGTCACGCTCCTCCATGGATACGGGCGTGCGCTCGTCGCCATGGTCGTCGAACAGCGCCTGCGGGATGTCGAAGGGCAGCTCATCGGCCTTCTCGGCGTCCACCGTGGCCGACTCTTTCGCCGGCGGCTCGGTAGTCGTTGCCGCCGCGGTCGCTTCGCCGCTCTCCGGCGTCGTCGTGCCAGCGGGCGCCTCGGCCGTCTCCGCCGTTTCCACCGGCACTTCTTCCAGCAGAGGGTTCTCCTCGAGCTCCTTCCGGACGACCTGCTCGAGCTCCAGCGTGGAGAGCTGCAGCAGCTGGATCGCCTGCTGCAGGAGCGGCGTCATCACAACTCGTTGGGTTTGCCGAAGCGCCAGTTTCATGGGTCGCTATCGCCTAGAGCGAGAACTTCTCGCCCAAGTAAGCCTCTCGGGCTTTCGGGTTGTTTGCAAGTTCCGCGGCGGTACCGGACGCGAGGATGCGGCCGTCGAACAGGATGTACGCCCGGTCGGTGATGGCCAGCGTCTCGCGGACGTTGTGGTCGGTGATGAGGACGCCGATGCCGCGCTCCTTCAGGCGCGCCACGATCTCCTGAATGTCGCCGATGGCGATGGGATCGATGCCGGTGAACGGCTCGTCGAGCAGCAGGTACCGCGGATTCGTCACCAGCGCCCGCGTGATCTCGAGCCGGCGCCGCTCGCCGCCCGACAGGGTGAAGGCCTTGTGACGCGCCAGCGGCGTCAAGTCCAGCTCGGCCAACAGCTCCCTGAGGCGCGCCATGCGCTCCACGTGGGAGAGGTCGAGCGTCTCCAGGATCGCCAGCAGGTTCTCCTCCACTGTGAGCTTCCGGAACACCGACGACTCCTGGGGCAGATAGCCCATACCGAGCCGGCAGCGCTTGTACATCGGCAGGTTCGTGACCTCCTGCCCTTCCAGGAAGATCCGCCCCCCGTCCGGCCGCAGCAGCCCCACGATCATATAAAAGGATGTGGTCTTGCCGGCCCCGTTCGGCCCGAGCAGCCCAACGATCTCGCCGGGATGGATGTCGAGGCTCACGTGGTTCACCACCACGCGGTTGCGAAAGCGCTTGCGGAGCTTGTGGGCGATCAGGCCTTCCATGGCACGCGGATCATCCGCACGGCGCCCCGCCGCCCGGCTTGGGCTCGGGTTTGCCCTGCTCCTGATTCTTCGGATAGAAGACGCCCTTGACCCGGCCGCCCGCCCCGCCGTCCACGACATTGCGGTCTTCCGCCAGGTACATGGTGATGCGCTCACCGCTTACCACGTTGTCCTCGCGCCAGACGCGCGCGCTGCCGATCAGGACCACCCGCTGCTCGTCGTCGTAGTATTCGGCGCGCTTGGCCGTTCCCATCCGGCAGTCCCGCGTGACGATGCGCACGTTGCCGGTGGCCACGCCCCGGACAACGCGGTCCCCTTTAGCATCCAGGTAAACTTCCATCCGGTCGGCGTACATGGTCGAATTGTTCTGGCTCGCAACCACGTTGCCGGTGAAGATGTTGAGGCTTTCTTTCTGCAGGTTCTCGAGGTGGTCGGCCAGGACCTCGACCGGGGCGTTCCGGTCATTACCCGGTCGCGCCGAGGGATCCGCGGGGCTCCGTTTGGGGGCCGCCGCCTGGGCCGGCCGAGGCTTGGGC
This sequence comes from Candidatus Methylomirabilota bacterium, assembly GCA_046727155.1. Classification (GTDB taxonomy): domain Bacteria; phylum Methylomirabilota; class Methylomirabilia; order Rokubacteriales; family CSP1-6; genus DASSSH01. The sequence goes on from JBKPCB010000147.1 coordinate 14,747, forward strand.
GGCGGTGACTGCGCCTCAGCCGCCGCGCCACCGAACGCGGCGAGCCAGACGAGCGCGGCGCCCAAGGCGAGCGCGCGGCTCACGACTTCTTCTCTCCCACAGGCTCGGCGGCGGCGGGCTTGCCCTTCGTAAATGTCGCCCGCACCCGGCCCTTGACGGCGTTGGTCTCCTCCTGGACTCGCGATTCGAATCCTCCGCCCCGGACGATCGTCCCGGCCCGGTAGATGATGACCGGATCGTTGGTCCAGGCCCGCTGCTCGGCGGCGGTCCAGCGCAGCCGTTGAGTCTCGAGCCTGAGCCCGTCGCTGGCGGTCAGGATCACATTGCCGCGCAGCTCGACGTCCTTGCTCTCGTCCACCAAATCGCCTTCGTCCCCCGTGACTGTCCACGAGCGGGCGGGCTGCTGCACCCGGATGGTGACCTTTCGCATGATGGTGCGGCCCTGCTCCTGGAAGTTCTCGGCGATCTCCGCGTCGAGCTGCCAGCGGGAGCCGTCGCGAGTCTGCTCCTGCAGATGTACCTCTTTCAGACGGTAGTCGGCCTTGCTCTCGAGCGGCTCGTTGATGGCCTGCCTGGGCGCGCGCGAACGGTGAATCAGCACGCCGAGGACAACGGCGAGAAACAGCACGACGCACGCGAGGATAGCGAAGGGAGCTCTACGCATATGCAATACCGGTGCCACGGTACCACAGGTCACCCTCTGGAGGCAAACTGCCAGCGGCGAGGGCCTGCTAAATTCCTGGCGGAGGCCAGGCCTTTCGCGCCTTGAGGAGCATCTCCACTGCGTCGCGCACGGCACCCGCCCCGCCCGGACGGCGAGCGACCCACGCGGCGGCGCGCCGGACCTCGGGAGCGGCGTCGGCGGGTGCCAGCGCAAATCCCGCCCGCCGCATCAACGGCAGATCCAGGAGATCGTCGCCCATCACGGCGACCTCGCCGGGCTTGACCTTGGTGCGATTCATCAGCGCGTCGAGCACGGCGAGCTTGTCGTCGATCCCCTGGTGTACCTCGCTGATGCCCAGCTCGCTGAGCCGGCGCGTGACGGCGGCGGACGCGCGTCCCGAGATGACCGCGATGGTGAGCCCGGCGCGGCGCGCAGCGACCAGCGCCAGGCCGTCCTGGACGAAGAAGCGCTTGGTCTCCTCACCGGCGGCGCCATACTCGAGGCGGCCATCGGTGAGCACGCCGTCGACATCGAGGACCAGCAATCGAATGCGTGCGGCGCGAGCGGGCGCGGTCACACGATCTTGGCGCGGAGGATATCGTGCAGGTGGATCACGCCCACGGGCCGATCGGCCGCGTCGGTGATCACCAGACTCGTGATCGGGCGCGGCTGCCCGTCGATGGCGTGCGTCTCCATCATGTTGAGTGCCTTCGCCGCCAGCTCGTCGGCGTCGATGCGGCCCGGCGCGCGGGTCGCGCACTCGCCCACCCGGCGGTCGAGCAGCGATCCCTGTGCCAGCTGATGCCGGCGCAGATCGCCGTCGGTGATCACGCCGACCAACCGCCCCGCGGTGTCGACCACGGTCGTCATCCCGAGCCGCTTCGCGCTCATCTCTTCGATGGCCTCCTTCATGCTGGCCTGGTCGGAGACTATCGGCAGCGCCTCGCCCGTGTGCATGAGATCGCGAACGCGGAAGAGCGACTTCCATCCCAACGCGCCGCGCGGATGCAGCGCCGCGTAGTCTTCGGCCTTGAGCCCGCGCACCTCGAGGAGCGCCATGGCCAGCGCGTCGCCCATGGCGAGGGCGGCCGTCGTGCTCGAGGTGGGCGCCAGGTTCATCGGACAGGCCTCTTCGCTCACTCCCACGTCGAGGACCACGTCCGCCTGTCTGGCGAGGGTCGAGCCCGGCGTGCCGGTCAATAAGATGAGCGGGATGCCGAGCCGCTTGATCGTCGGCAGCACCGCCAGCACTTCGTCGGTCTCGCCGGAGTTGGACAGCCCGAGCACCACGTCGCCGCTGGCCACCATGCCGATGTCACCGTGGACGCCTTCGGCCGGATGAAGGAAATAGGCGGGCGTGCCCGTGCTCGCCAAGGTGGCGGCGATCTTCCGTCCGACGAGGCCGGACTTCCCCATGCCGGTGACGATGACGCGTCCGGAGCAGCCGTGCAGGAGCTCCACGGCCTTCACGAAGCGCGCGTCGAGCCTCGGGCAGAGACCGAGGATGCTTTCGGCTTCGAGCTTCAGCACCCGCTCGGCCAGGGCGAGGATGCGCTTCGCGTCCATCACGACGCGCCCCGGAGCGCGGCGGTGATCGCGGCGATCTCGTCCAGCAGCCGCGGCAGATCGTCGAGCCGGAGCATGTTGGGCCCGTCGGACAGCGGCCGGCCGTCGGGCAGCGTCCGGTCGGGATCCTCGTGAATCTCCATGAACAGGCCATCCACTCCAACCGCGACGGCGCCCCGCGCCAGCGCCTGAACGTACTGCCGCTCGCCGCCCGAGCGATCTCCCGCGCCCCCGGGGAGCTGGACGGAATGTGTCGCGTCAAAGATCACGGGATAGCCGAGGGCTCGCATGAGGGGCAGGCCGCGGAAGTCCACGACGAGGTTATTGTAGCCGAAGCTCGTGCCCCGCTCCGTGAGCAGGATCGCTTCGCTGCCCGCCGACCGGATCTTGTCCACCACGTTGGCCATGTCGCGCGGAGCCAGGAACTGACCCTTCTTGACGTTCACGGGACGGCCGGTCTTGGCGCAGGCCACGATCAGGTCGGTTTGTCGGCAGAGAAAAGCCGGGATCTGGAGGACATCGAGCACGTCCGCCGCCGGGCCGACTTCGGACACGTCATGGACGTCCGACAGCAGCGGCAGTCCCGTCGCCTCCTTCACGCGGCGAAGGATCCGCAGGCCTTCCTTGAGCCCGGGCCCCCGGTAGGACTGGATCGAAGAGCGGTTGGCCTTGTCATAGGAGGATTTGTAGACGAACGGGACGCGCGCGTCCTCGGTGGCGCGCTTGAGCCGCTCGGCCATCATCACGGCATGCTTCTCGTTCTCGATGGCGCACGGGCCACCGATGAGCACCAGGGGCGCGCCCCCACCGATTGTGACCCCGGCGATCTTCACCGGTCGCGTCTTCGTCATGGAACCCTCTTGGGTCACGCGGCTCCCTGGTGGTCGAGCGCGGCCTTGATGAACGCCGCGAAGAGCGGGTGGGGCTCCCAAGGCCGGGACTTTAATTCGGGATGGAACTGCCCGGCCACGAACCACGGGTGGTCGGGCAGCTCGATGATCTCCACCAGCTGCTTCTCCGGCCAGATGCCCGAGATGCGGAGGCCCCGCTCTTTGAGCCTTGACAGGTAGTCGTTGTTGACCTCGTAGCGATGCCGATGGCGCTCCTGGATGGCCCCCTGGCCGTAGGCCTTGGACGCCGCGCTGCCCTCGCTCAGCGTCACCGGGTAGAGGCCCAGCCGCATGGTCCCGCCCTTGTCGGTGATGTTGCGCTGCTCGGGCAGCAGGTCGATGACGTTGTGCGCGGGCTTCGGGTTGAACTCCGTCGAGTTGGCGCCCTCCAGCCCGCAGACGTGCCGCGCGAACTCGATTACCGCGCACTGCATGCCGAGGCAAATGCCGAAATACGGGACGCGCTGCTCGCGCGCGTAGCGGATGGCCTGGATCTTCCCCTCGATCCCGCGGTCGCCGAAGCCGCCCGGCACCAGGATCCCGTCCAGGCCGGCCACGTGCCCCGCCAGTCCTTCGCGCTCGATGCGCTCGGCGTCCACCCAGACCACCTCGACCGCGGCCTCGTGGGCGATGCCGCCATGGGCCAGCGCCTCGTAGAGGCTCTTGTAGGAGTCCTTGATCTCGATGTACTTGCCGATCACCCCGATCTTGCAGCGCCGCCGCGGCGCCTTGACGCGGTGGACGATCTCTTCCCAGCGGCTCAGGTCCGCTGGCTGCAGGGGCAGCCCCAGCAGCTTGCAGATGCTCTCGTCGAGCCCCTGGTCGTGGAAGGCCAGCGGCACCTCGTAGATGGTGTCCACGTCGCGCGCGGCGATCACCGCCTCTTCCTCGACGTCGCAGAACAGCGCGATCTTGGACTTGATGGACGGCGTCAGCGGATGATCCTTGGCCGTGCGGCACAGCAACACGTCGGGCTGGATGCCGATGGCGCGCAGCTCCTTGACCGAGTGCTGGGTGGCCTTGGTCTTGAGCTCCTGGGCCGCCTGGATGAACGGCACCAGAGTCAGGTGAACGTAGATGACATTGTCCTTGCCCACGTCCTTCTTGAATTGGCGCACCGCCTCGAGGAAGGGCAGCCCCTCGATGTCGCCCACCGTGCCGCCGACCTCCACGATCACGACGTCCACGCCGGCGGCGACCTTGCGGATGCAGGCCTTGATCTGGTCCGTGATGTGCGGGATCACCTGCACCGTGCGCCCGAGGTAATCGCCGCGACGCTCCTTCTCGATGACCGTCCCATATACCTTGCCTGTCGTGACATTGTTGTCACGGGTCATGCGGGCGGAGGTGAAGCGCTCGTAATGCCCCAGGTCCAGGTCGGTCTCGCCTCCGTCGTCGGTGACGTAGACCTCGCCGTGCTGGTAGGGGCTCATGGTCCCCGCGTCCACGTTGATGTACGGGTCCATCTTCTGCAGCGTGACGCGGAAGCCGCGCGCCTCCAGCAGCGACCCGATGGAGGCGGCGGCGAGCCCCTTGCCCAGCGAGGACACGACGCCTCCGGTCACGAAGATGAATTTCGTGTTCACCTCACGCCTCCTTTCTGGATAGGTATTCTTTCACGAACTCCCGCTCCTGGGCCACGGTTACGAGCGCCCCGTCCAGCCTGCCGCGTCGCAGCGCGGCGAGGCAGTCTCCCACGCGCGGCCCCCGGGGAACTCCCAAGGCCACGACATCCTCTCCGGCCAGCAGCGGCCGCACGGCGCGGCCTTCGCTCAGGAACCACTCGAGCCGGCGGCGGGCTCGCGCCCCGCCCAGCATCCAGGCCGCCGCGAGGGCGGTAATGGGCTGAGTCCTCGCGATGTCCGCTATGCGGCTCGGCCGACTCTCACGCTCGAGGCTCGCCGCCAGCGGCCGCGCGGCCAGCGCCGCCCACAGGCGCGCAAGAGGCTCTCCCCTGACGGCGAGACGGTAAAGCGCCGCGCTTGCCACCGCGGGCCGCTGGTCGGCGAGCAGGGCTACCAGGTAGAGCTCGCTCGCGTCAACCCCGATGCCGTGCTCACGGGCCCAGGCCAGAAGCCGAGTCGCCGCCGGGAGACGCCGGGCGATTTCCGATGCCGACCGATAGCTGATATTCCAAAGCCTTAGAGCTTTCCAGCCGAGGAGAAGCTTGAACGCCGTTTGTGCCTCAGGCTCGCCGGCCAGCAGCTCCAGCTCGGCGAAGAGACGCTGGCCGGAGAGGGCCGGGTACTTCGCGATCTTCACCGCCAGTCTGAGCGCCCGCAGGCTGTCGGCGTCGAGGCTGAATCGCAGCCGCGCCGCGTATCGAGCCGCCCTGAAGATGCGCGTCGGATCTTCGACGAACGACAGCGGATGAAGCACCCGCAGCCGCCTGGCGCCGAGATCCCGCAGTCCCCCCAAAGGGTCCACCAGCCGCCCGAAAGCCGATGGCGCCAGGCTGATCGCCATCGCGTTGACGGAGAAATCGCGCCGGCGCAAATCTTCGGCGAGCGGGGCGGGAGCCACCTCCGGTAGCGCCCCCGGCGCCTCGTACTGCTCGCGACGGGACGAGGCGGCGTCCACCCGGCCGACCGGACTGCCGGAGGGCTCCCCGATCCTCGAGGCCAATGCCCCCTCGATCGATGCCGTCCCAAAGCCCGAGTGAACGGTCAGGTGCCCGCCTACTTCCTCGGCGAGGCGCCGCGCGAACGCGATCGCGTCCCCTTCCACCACGAGATCGAGATCAACGAAGCGCCGCCCGGCCCTCGGGTCGTCGCGCAGCAGATCGCGCACGACTCCGCCCACGGCAAATACGGGGAGGCCCATGCCTTCGCCCACTTTCCCCGCCACGCGAAGCAACCACGCGCGCGCCTCTGCCGCGCGATCTCCCGCCCGCTCAAGCCGGCCGGCCACCGACGGCCCCGCGGGCGTCACCTCGATCCGCTCGCCATCGACCGCGCCCACCATCCGCCGGCCGGCGCGCACGAGCACGAGCGGTGCGCCCTGAGTCACGAGCCGGCGCACCGTGATCTCTGCCGTCCGCGGCCCTACCACGCGCAGCCCGCGCCAGGC
>JBKPCB010000148.1:0-6257 GCA_046727155.1 Candidatus Methylomirabilota bacterium
TTCACCACGCAGTGCTTCTACTCGGCGCTGGACACGCTCGGCCTCTGCCAGTTCGTATGGGGACCCTCGTGGCAGCTCTACGGGCCCGCCGAGACTGTCGAGCTCGTGCGCTCGGGTACCGGCTGGGACGCGACGATGAAGGAGCTGCTCGAGGTGGGCGAGCGGCGCATCAATCTCATGCGGGCGTTCAACGCGCGCGAGGGAATCGGCAAAGAAGCGGACACGCTGCCGAAGAAGCTCTTCCAGCCGCTCGGCGGCAAGGGGCCGACGGCCGGCGTCGCGCTCACCACCGAGGAGTTCGAGCGGGCCCGGGAGACGTACTATCGCCTCGCGGGCTGCGACCCCGCCACCGGTTACCCGACGCCCGCCAAACTGGCCGATCTCGGTCTCGACTGGGTTTCCAAGACCACGGCGGGGAGGGCCTGATGCAATATCGAAAGCTCGGCCACAGCACGCTCAGTGTCTCGGCCATTGGCTTGGGCTGCATGTCCATGTCCAATGTGTACGGTAAAGGCGACGAGGCGGAGTCCATCGCCGTCGTGCAGCGCGCCCTGGATCTCGGCGTGAACTTCCTCGACTCCTCGGACATGTACGGCTGGGGCCAGAACGAAGAGCTCCTGGCCAAGGCGCTTCGCGGCCGGCGCGAGCAGGTCGTGCTGGCCACCAAGTTCGGCAACCTCCGCAAGCCTGACGGCACGCCGGGGGTCAACGGCAGACCGGAATACGTGCCCCAGGCCTGTGACGCGAGCTTGCGGCGTCTCGGCGCGGAGACGATCGACCTCTACTACCAGCACCGAGTGGATCCCAGCGTGCCCATCGAGGAGACGGTCGGGGCCATGGCCCGGCTCGTCGAGCAGGGCAAGGTACGATTCCTCGGCCTCTCCGAAGCCGCGCCCGCGACCATCCGACGCGCTCATAAGGTGCATCCGATCACCGCTCTCCAGAGCGAATTCTCCTTGCTCTACCGCACCGAGGCCGAGGAGACGCTCCCGGTCCTGCGCGACCTCGGCATCTCCTTCGTCGCCTACTCGCCCCTCGGCCGCAGCCTGCTGACGGGCAGTGTCCGGAGCGCCGGCGAGATCCCGCAGGACGATCGCCGCCGCGACCACCCGCGCTTCAAGGAGGAGAACCTCGGAAAGAACCTCGAGCTCGTCCGCCGCGTCGAGGCCATCGCGCGGGAGAAGCGCTGCACGCCCGGGCAGTTGGCACTCGCCTGGCTGCTGGCCCAGGGGCCGGATGTGGTCCCCATCCCCGGGACGAAGCGGAAGGAGCGCCTGGAGGAGAACGTGGGCGCGATCAACGTCGAGCTGAGCGCCGAGGACGTCAAGCGGATCGCGGAGGCCGTGCCCGCCGGCGCCGCCGCGGGCGAGCGCTACCCGGGGCCTGCGCTCAAGGCCGTCTATCTCTAAGAACCTCGCGGAATACCCGCAGCAAGCCACCCCGGCTCCCATGCTGCGGGATCCTGGCGTTATCGAAATCTCCAGCAAGCCCTAACCGTGCGTCCTCGGCCCAATCGGTCTGCGCATCAGACACCTCCCAGCGTTAGCTAGAACTCTCCATTTTATCGAGGGAGGTTCTCCGTCCGCTCGAGCGCGTTGTTAGCCAGACTTGGAACACATTGTCAGAGTCACCCGGGCTCTCTCTCCCAGACGATCCTGCGGTAGTCAACCTTGCCCGGAAACAAAATACTTGGCGCCGGCGCTGACTCAATGATGAGCCGGTTACCGTCGATCCGAAACCTGCGCCTCTGTTCGGTACCATTCCACGCCTCGTTCCATGAGGCATCAACAGTCGTAACGAACTCGTCGCCGTCGACACGATATCTCCCAGTGTACGCGAGCATTGACTTGTGAAGCGCAGCGCGCTCTGCGTCACCGTCACCCGCAGTGCGACTCTGGGCAGTGGTGAGTGCCATGGCACGCCCTTCGCGCGTAAGGATCAAGTAGCCTTTCGGCTCTGACCCAAAGAGATCCTGCGGCTGGCCTTCGACAACGACCTGCCACGAAATGAGCTTCCAGCTGCCGATAAGGGCATCTGCGCTCATCACTTCTCGCCGAAGTACGGCACTCGCGCGAACCCTCCAAAATGCTGGCTAACGCCCACGCTCAGCAGCCGGGGCGAGCATCGCGAGCCCCGGTCTGTTGAAGCGTGATGTTGGGCAGCGCCACATCATTCAATCAGTCGATCCGCCCGCTGGAGCACGGATGGCGGAATGGTGATTCCAAGCTTCTGGGCGGTCTTGAGATTGATCACCAACTCGTATTTGGACGCCTGCTCCACTGGCAGGTCGGCTGGTTTGGCACCCTTGAGGATCTTGTCGATGTAAGTAGCGGCGCGCCGGGTCAGGTCATCGAAATCCGCCGCGTAACTCATGAGACCGCCCGCCTCCACATTTTCCCGGGTCCCGAACATCCCCGCCAAACGGTGCTTCAGCGAGAGCTCAGCGATCAGCGCGCGCTGATCGCGGGTGAGGGGCGATGCCACGGCGAGAACGCCGTGCACTCGTTCCCGTGCCATCCGCGCGAACGCGCCATCAAGATCATCGGGTGTCTGCACCGACACCGCAACGACCTGAAGGCCAAGCTGTTTGGCGGCGGCCTCGGCGGCGTGCAGGGAAGGACGGTGCGAGGGCGCCGTCGCAGTCAACAGCACGCCGACCCGGGTCATGTGCGGCAGCGCTTGCTTCATTATCTCGAGCCCCTTGGCCACAACCTCGGTTTGGAGGTTCGACAGGCCGGTGTTGTGGCCGCCGGGGCGCGCAAGGCTGGCCACGTGGCCGAGACTGACCGGGTCGGCATGAGTGGCGAACACTATGGGGATCGTCTTGGTCACCCGTCGGGCGGCCTCTACCTCAGTCGAAGAAGTCGCGAAGATGACGTCGACGTGCAGGCGGACCAGCTCGGCTGCGGCTTCGGGCAGCCGTTCGGCCGTTTCAGCCGATCGAAATACAATGGACATGTTCTTGCCCTCGACATAGCCGAGATCGCGCAGGCCCATTCGCAGTGCTTCTGTGCGGCGCGCGACGGAGGCAGGGGAACCGAAAATCAGATACCCGATCTGGTGGACCTTCGCTGGTTGCTGCGCGCTCGCCTCGGCTGTGAGCAGCGCGAGGACGAGGAAGCAGGATCTAAGCCTCACAGGCATTGCTCCCTGACGGGTGCTGATAATCCGCCCAACGCGAATTGGACAGAACTGTATAACACCTTGAACGCAGCAAGGCGGCGCAGCCTATCGGCCATCCATCTCGCTGGCTTCGATCCTCCATGTCCATATCTCCCTTGGCCTTCGCGCCCAAGCTGGCGTGACCCGGTGCCAGGTTATGCAGCAGGGCGCCGCAGTCTATCCCGCGGCGCACTTCCGGGGCGGCATGACGTTCAGCTAATAGCCTTCGTCGAGGAGAGGGAAGGCGCTGGTCACGTGGGCCGGGCCCACCGGCTGCGCCACATGCAGGTAGGAGGCGTTGAGCATCGAGTAGTTGTTCACGCCCAGCAGGCCGAGGCAAATCCGGATCTCGTCCTCGAGCAGCTCGAGGGCGCGCACGAGCCCTGCCTGCCCCGCCGCGGCCAGCCCCATGCAGGCGAGGCGGCCTATCCCTACCGCCTGAGCGCCGAGCGCCATGGCCTTCACGACATCGGTGCCGCGCAGGCAGCCGCCGTCGACGATGACCCCGGCGCGCCCGCCTGCGGCGGTCACGATCTCGGGCAGCAGCTCCATCGTGCCGCGGCCGTGGTCGAGCTGCCTGCCGCCGTGATTGGAGACGTAGATCATGTCCACCCCGTGCTCGCACGCGAGGTCGGCATCCTCGGCCGTCGCGATCCCCTTGAGGATGAGCGGGATGGCGTGCCGGTCCTTGAACCGCTTCACCTGATCCCAGCTCAGCGCGGCCTGAAAATCGTGGCCCGTCGCGCGCGCCCGCCAAGGCTTCACGAACCGCTTGGCCAGGTCGCGCTCGCGCCGGCTGTACATCGCCGTGTCGACGGTGAGGCAGAACGCCGCGTAACCGTGCGCCATGGCCCGCTCGACATGATCGTCGACCCAGGCATCGTCGCCCCTGACGTAGAGCTGGAAAATGCGGAAGTTGTCGGCCGCAGCGGCCACGGCTTCGAGCCCCGGATTGCACACGGAGCTGAGCATCTGCGGGACGCCGAACTCGGCGGATGCTTTGGCGGCCGTGGCTCCTCCGCCTTCCGTGAATGTCTCGATCGAGCCGATAGGCGCGAGCAGAACGGGGATCCGCACCGGACGTCCCAGCAAGGACAAGCGGCAGTCGATCTTCGCGACGTTGCGGAGCACACGCGGGCGGAAGGCGATGGAATCCAGGGCCTGACGGTTCCGCTTGAGCGTCGTCTCCGTCTCGGCCCCGCCGATGAGGTAATCCCAGGGACCCGGAGCGAGGGTTTGCCGCGCCGCCTTGGCGATCTCGTGAAGCGTCTGAAACCGCTCTTCGAGACTCACCGCCCCAGCTTAGTAGGTGGTGAGGGAGGGGTCAAGGGCGCGCGGGCTCAGGGTGAGCCGCCCCGCGCGCCCGCCTCGCTTCGGCTACCGCCGTCCGCCCCCGCGTCCTTCGTGGCGCTCTCCGTGACGTTCGTCCCCGCGCTCTTCGCGACCTTCACGGCGTTCCTCGCGCCGCTCTTCCCTGACTCCCTCCCGGCGCTCGCGCTCTTCCCACTTGCCGCCCCAGTGGGACTCCCAATGCGGCGGTCCCTCGCGCCGCCACGCCTTCCAGTGAGGGGGTGGCGCGCGGTAGTACGACACCGGCACCGCCAGGATGGGCCGCGGCACGAACGCAGGCTCCACGACTACCCAGGGACCATTGTGCCGGGGCCCCACGTACCAAAAGCCGTTGGTAAAGACGTAGTACTGGCTACCGTAGAAGAAGTAGTTCGCTTGCACGCTCGGCGCATACATCACGGGGGTGCCCGGCACGACCACGAGATGCGGCGGGGCCGGCAGATTGATCCCGATATTCACGCTCACCCCGGCGTGACTCGTGGCTGCCGCGCCCACGAGGGCGACGATCACGAGCCCGGCGAGAATCATCCGTCGAAGCATCGTTCTGTCCTCCTTGAGGTCTGGCGCACACATCTCCCTGAACCAAGCCATAAGAACTCATAGCAAGAAGCAGACCAAATTAGGATTGCCGCCAGGCCGGGAGCTTGGGCGACAGCGACCAGCGAAGGCCTTGTAAGATTGCGGCAGGAGGAGTAAAAACTACGCGTGTCTCGTACTTCAGTAGCCCGGCGCTACGCTCGCTTCGTCCTCGGCCTGGCGCTGGATGACGTGCCCGCGCCAGTCGTCGCGAAGGCGACTCTGCTCGCGCTGGATATCATCGGCAGCTGCCTCGCCTCGTCCCGGCAGGACTTCGGCCGCGCGGTGTCGGAGGCCGCCGAGCGCCTGGGCGGCCCCCAGGAGAGCACGCTGATCGGAAGCAAGGCGCGGGTCGGCGCCGCGAGCGCGGCCCTTGCGAACGGCACGCTCGCCCACGGGCTGGACTTCGACGACACGCGCGAGGACGCCATCGTCCACACGGGCTCAGTGGCCGTGACCACCGCCCTCGCCGTCGGCGAAGGGCTCGGCGCCTCCGGCCGCGCAGCGCTCGAAGCGATCATCGCGGGCGTAGAGATCATGTGCCGTGTCGGGCTCGCGGTGCCCGGCAGATTTCACGCGCGCCACTACCATCCGACGGCGCTCACCGGGAGCTTCGCCGCGGCGGCCTCCGCCGGCAAGCTCTACAATCTCACGGAAGACCAGCTCGTCCACGCCCTCGGCATCTGCGGCAGCCAGGCCGGCGGCATCATCGAGTACCTGGCCGACGGCTCGTGGACCAAGCGCCTGCACCCGGGCTGGGCGGCCCATGCGGGCGTCACCGCCGCGCTCCTCGCCCGGTCCGGGTTCACGGGACCGGAAACGGTTTTCGAGGGCGCTCACGGCTTCTACGCGGCTTTCGCCGGCGGCTTCGACCCGGCCAAGCTCGACGGGCTGGTCGGAACTCTCGGGCGGAGCTGGGAGCTGGAGCAGCTCACGTTCAAACCGTATCCCTGCGGCTCCATCGCCCATCCCTACATGGATTGCGCGCTGCGACTCCGCGAGCGCCAGCAGATCCCGCCAGACCAGATCGCCGATATCCGCTGCCGCACCGCCGAAGGGCCGATCCCGCGCCTCTGGGAGCCGCTCGCGAGCAAGCACCGTCCGCCCAATGGATATGCCGCGAAGTTCAGCCTGCCCTATCTCCTGGCGGTGATCCTCGCCAAGGGCCG
>JBKPCB010000149.1:0-5989 GCA_046727155.1 Candidatus Methylomirabilota bacterium
GGCCACCGCCGCGACCGCGGCAGCTGCCAGGGACTTGGTGCGTTGCATCGGTTTGCCTCCTTATCCTTCGCCAGACCTGTAGGAGCCGGGTTTCGAAACCGCTACGACCGTATGGACCTCCGCTCGCTTCGGCATCCGTACAAGTACTGGACCTGCCCTATCGATTGAGAGGGAACTCGGAAGCGCGCCGGACGAGGTCCAGCTTCGAGCGCACGCCGAGCTTGCCGTACGCGCTCGCGAGGTGAGTCTCGACCGTCCGCTCGCTGATGAACAGTTGCTTCCCGATCTCCCGCGCCGTTTCGCCTTTGAGCGCGAGCCTCGCGATCTGCCGCTCCCGCCGGGAGAGCGCGAGGGGACCGCCCGCTGCGGCGGCCGCTCTTCGGCCGCGCGCCCCCAGGGTGCGCAACCGGTCGGCGGCCCGATCGCGGCGCCACACGGCGCCGCATGCGTCGAATGCCTTCGCTGCCTCCTCGAGGGCGTTGACTGCCGCCACCGAGTCGTTGCCGATCAGTGAACGGCCGAGAAGCTCGGTAGCGCGTGCGCGAAACGCTCTGCAGCCCGGATCCGAAAGGAGCCCGATTGCTCGCCGAGCGGCAGCAGCCGCGTCGTCTGATCGGTCGGCGGCCAAACCAGACCACGCCGATCCCATCGCTGCCATCGCCCGGTACAGGTCACGGTCGACGCTTTCGGCGATCCTGGCGAGCTCCAGTGCCGCGTCCATCGCGACCGCCACATCGCCGAGCTCGGCGGCGAGCTCGGCCAGGTCGAGCAGGACCACGGCAGCGAACGGCTGTGCGCCGGTCCGCAGGATTCCAGCGGGAGCCTCACGCATGCGAGCAAGCGCGTCCGCGGTGTTGCCCTCTTGCCAGGCGAGAATGCCCTCGGCATGCGCGCAGGCGTGGGTGAAGAATTGCCACTCTCGATCTCCGATCGCGCGCCGGGCTCTGGCGAGATGGCTTCGGGCCTCGCTGGGCTGCTCCGCCTCCACCGCTGCGAGCGCAGCAAAGACCACGCCGATCACGCGTCTTTTGCTCAGCTCGCCTAGCCTCCCGGCCGCGGCTTCCTGTCCACGGACTCGTGCGGTTCGGAAGTCGCCGGCGAACCAGTGGACGATCGATTCCCACTCCGGGAGGATGCTGTCGCGCCAGCCCGGATTGGCGGCCTTCGCCCTGTCAACCAGGGAACGCGCCTCGTCCACCCGCCCCTGTATGGCGAGACACGTGGCGAGCGAGATGAGCCCGACCGTCAGCCGGTAGACCTTGTGCTCGTCCAGAGCGATCGCATTACTGCGGAGGAGCGCGGCCTCTCCCTCAGCGAACCGGCCACGGATCCAGGCAGCGTGTCCCAGGGTGTGCAGTCCCTGAATCGCCGCGATGGTGTCCCGAGCGGTTTCGGCCGCATCGGCAACGCCCTTTCCACCAGCCTCCATCGCCGCGTAGTCGCCCTGCAATCCCTGGATCCAGGCGAGCTCGTTGTCGGCGAGCAGGACGCTCGCGGCATCGCCGGCTCGCTCGAATAGCGATCGGCTAGCAGCGCAGGCTCTCTCGGCCTCGTCGAGATCGCCCGATCCCCATCCCAGGAAGTGTGCGAGACGAAACTTGACGGTCGCGCGTAGTGCCGGGTTTGGCGAATCGGCCAAGAGCACGTCGATGGCTTTCATCGCCTTGATCCCCAGCAGGGCATGCGTGTCCGCCCGGTGATCGACGACCCACTCCGCGCGCGAGGACAGCACACGTAGAACGTCGAGCCACCGCTGGTCGCCGGCCGGGATCAGCTCGACCAGCACGCCCAAGATCGTGAGCGCCTCGCGGTATGCCTCCCGTGATTCTGCCTGCTGCATGGCGTCGCGAAGCGCTCCGATCGCCTCGTCATCACCGATCGCCGCCGACTGGGCGAAGTGCGGCGCCGCCTCGGCCAATCGCCCCGAGGCGAGGAGCACGCGACCGATGCGACGGTGCATTCCCTGGCGCCGGGCGAGGCCGATCCGCTCGTAGATCGACTGCTGGATCAGTGGGTGTGCGATCTCGTAGGTGACCTCACGGCCTCGCTTACCCTCCGCCACCATCCGCAGACGGACGAGCTCCTCCAGGCCGACCGCAAGCCGCGCGATCGGTAACCCGGTGAGTGCAACGAGATCATGCAGCTCGACGCGTCCTTCGGCGATCGCCAGAGCCTCCAGCGCTGCGAGCTCCCGCTCGTCAAGTCCGCGCATCCGCTGACCTACACGCTCTGCGAGCTCCTCGGGGATCGAGTGCAGCACGGGAGCAGAGAGATCCGCACCTTCATCGATCAGTGCCTGCAGCAAGCCGAGAGCGAAGAGTGCGTTGCCGCGCGAGCGATCGGCGAGCCAGTCGAGTAACGGCTTTGGTGGAACCTGTGCGAGAACCGCCTTCGCAAGATCGGCCAGTGCTTCACCGTCGAGCGGTCGGAGGTGCCGCCGTTGGAGCGCTCCTTCTTGCTCGAGCCCCAGGAGCACCTCCGTTCCGGTCTCGTTTTCAGCGAGCTCGGCCGGTCTCGCCGCAGCCACAACGAGCAACCGCCGCTCCTGAAGGTTGTGGGCAAGGTAGTTGAGGGCCTCCCACGACGACGCATCCGCGGCATGCGCGTCGTCGAGGAAGACGACGAGCGGACGGCGCCTGGCGAGATTTGCAAGGAGATAGGCGAGACCCTCGAGTGCGCGCATTCGCGGCGGCTCTCGCGACGGAGCCGAGCCTCGGACCGCGGCCACGCTGCGGATCAGCGCGGCGAGGTCGTCGAGAAAGCCTCCACACAGCTCCGAGACTTCCGACGACGGGAGCAGCCGGAGATGACCCTCAAGTGCTTCGGACCAGACACCGAAGGGAGCCGTCTGGCCAAGTGGATACGCTCTTGCCGGCAGCGCGGTCGCCGCGCCGCGCCTGCGCGCCATGAACTCGCGGGCGAGGCGTGTCTTGCCGATTCCTGCGTCGGCGAGCAACAGCACACACCGGAACTGGCCGGCGAGGGCTCGGCGGTACTCACCCTCGAGCTCTGCCATCTCAGCCGACCTGCCCACCAGCGGAGCCGCGCGCAACACTCTCGGATTATGTGGTTGTCGCCAAGGATCTCCGCAGCAGTCACGCGCCCAGATACGTTCGCGCAACACCTTCATCGCGTAGCAGCTCTCGACCGGTCCCGCGCATGACGATCCGCCCGAGTTCCATCACAAATGCCCGGTCCGCGAGCCGAAGCGCTCGCAGCGCGTTCTGCTCCACGAGCAGCATCGTCACGCCCTGACGCTTCAAGTCAGCGAGCGTGTCGAAGACGCGTTTCACGATCAGCGGCGCGAGGCCGAGTGAGGGCTCGTCGAGCAAAAGCAATCGAGGCTTCGCGAGAAGCGCGCGCGCGATCGCGAGCATCTGCTGTTCGCCGCCAGACAATGTTCCGGCCGGCAGCGTGCGGCGTTCGCGCAGGATCGGGAAACGCTCGTACGCCGATCCGAGCTCCGACCGGTCGCGTCCCCGAAGGCCCATGAGAAGGTTCTCTTCGACCGTCATCCGAGCGAGGATCTCCCGCCCCTCCGGGACCTGGACGACCCCGGCGCGGACGATCGCGTGCGGCGGCGCGCCCACGATGTCGCGACCGTCGAAGCGGATGCGACCGCTCGCTGGGACGAGGCCGCTGATCGCGGCGAGCGTGCTCGACTTCCCAGCCCCGTTCGCGCCGATGAGCGCGGTCGCCTCTCCGGCGTGCACCGTGAAGGACACGCCGTGCACGGCCTCTACGGCGCCGTAGCGCACGCGAAGATCTTCGACCTCGAGCAGCGCCTGACTCACGCGGCGTCCTCGCTCCCGAGATAGGCCTCGCGCACAGCTGGACTCGCCTGGATCTCCGAAGGCGTCCCCTCGGCGATCTTCCGGCCAAAGTTCAGCACCGCGACGCGTTCGCACATGTCCATCACGAGCCGCACGTCGTGCTCGATGAGCACGATCGTGAGTCCCTCCGTCACCAGCGCCCGCATGAGCTCGCGAAGTCGCGCCGATTCCGCCGGATTCATCCCGGCCGCGGGCTCGTCAAGGATCAAAAGCCGTGGCTCCGAGGCGAGCGCTCGTGCGATCTCGAGACGGCGCTGGTCGCCGTACGCGAGACCACCGGCAAGAGCGTCCGGACGGCCGAGGCCGAGCCGCTCGAGCAGCTGACCCGCCCGTTCCCGGTCGGAGCGATCCGGCACGCCGCGCGGCCAGAGTCGGCGCAGCGCATCCGCACGCATCCGCGTGTGACGGCCGACGAGCACGTTCTCCAAAGCGGTGAGCCCTTTGAAGAGCCGCACGCCCTGGAAGGTGCGTGCGATGCCACAGGCGGTGAGCGCGTGCGGCGCGAGGCGCGTGACGTCCGCGCCTGCGAACCGGATCGCGCCGCTGTCGACGCGAAGGTGACCGCTGATGAGATTGACGAGCGTCGTCTTGCCGGCACCATTGGGCCCGATGAGCCCGAACACCTGACCGGGGGCGATCGCGAGATCGAGCTCCGCGACCGCATGGACGCCACCGAACCGCTTCGAGATCCGGACGCACTCAAGCAACATCGGCCGCCCCGATCTCCTGCAGTCGTCTGGTCTTTCGCAGCTCGGCGAGGGTCACCAGGCCACGCGGCAGATAGATGATCACGAGCATCAAGATGAGGCCGGCGAAGATGTCGCGGTATTCCTTAAACGGACGGAGAACCTCGGGAAGGGCCGTGAGGAGCGTCGCGCCAAACATCGGGCCGGCGACGCTCGGCGTTCCGCCGACCACCGCGAAGACCAGGATCTGGACAGCGCGAGTGAAACCGAAGTCACCCGGCTCGATCGAAAAATTCAGATGCGCCGAGAGGCCGCCGGCCCAGGCCGCGAGGCCCGCGCCCGCGACGAACGCGGCGAGCTTGTAGCGGCGGACGGCGATGCCCTGGCTCGCCGCGGCGACCTCGTCCTCGCGGATCGCGGCCCAGGCGCGCCCGACGGTCGAGCCCTGCACCCGCCACAACACGTAGGCGACCACCGCGAGCGAGAAATAGATGTGCCAGAGCTCCGTGATCGGCGGGATGCCGTTCAAGCCGAGCGCCTTCCCTGTGAAGGGCAGCGTGAGCAGGACGACGCGCACGACCTCGCCGAATCCGATCGTGGCGATGGCGAGGTACACGCCGCGGAGCCGGAAGACCGCGAGTCCAAGAGGCAGCGCGAGCACCGCCGACCCAAGCGCGCCCATGGCGAGACCCAGCGGAAATGGGACGCCAGAGCGCATACCGAGCAACGCGGAGCCGTACGCGCCGACGGCCATGAAGGCCGCGTTGCCGAGCGTGAGCTGTCCCGCGTAGAGCGTGAGCCAGACCGAGAGCGCGAGCAGCGCGTTGATACCGATGACGCCGATCGTCGTCTGATAGATGCGGAAGAAGTCGACGATCGCGTCCACTACGCGCGATCCGCGACGCGGTGCCCGAGAAGTCCGCGCGGCCTGATCACGAGAACAAGGAAGAGAAGACCGAACGCGAGCGCGTCGCGGAGCTCAGCGAGCTCGGCGGGAAGGAAGACGAGCGCCGCGATCTCGCCAATCCCGAGGATGTACGCACCGAGCACGGCGCCCGGAAGGCTGCCCATCCCGCCGACGACCATCACCGTGAAAGCCTTCAGCTCGTACGGCGTGCCCATCTGCGGGTAGATCGCGTTGTAGGCGAAGCCCAGCAGCGCTCCGGCGACCCCGCCGAGCCCCGATGAGATGAAGAACGTTGCCGCGATCGCGCGGTCGACGTCGACCCCGAGGAGACGTGCCGCACGCGGGTTCTCGGCGAGCGCACGGATGTCACGACCGAGCTGCGTCGCGCGGACGACGTACGTCAGCGCTGACATGAGAAGGATCGCGAGCGCGATCACGAGAAGCCGCAGGCCGTCGAGACGCGCGTCGCCGATCTGGAACACGGTCTGTGGGAGGCTGCCCGCCGGGTAGCTCGTGAGATCTGGCCCGTAGCGCAGCTCCATGAGCCTGATCACAACGATCGC